>CAZQDF010000158.1:0-4438 GCA_964592065.1 uncultured Dehalococcoidales bacterium
AAGACCGAGACTGTCAGGTGCGTGTTCATAATAGACCCCAACCAGATTATCAGGACAATACTCTATTACCCGCTGACCACTGGCCGCAATATGGATGAAATACTAAGGATAGTAGACGCGCTGCAAACGACGGACAAAAATGCGGTGGCTACTCCAGCTAACTGGAGACCGGGTGATATGGTAGTGGTGCCGCCACCAAACACACAGGAGATGGCGGAAGAGAGGCTCAAGCAAGGGTACGAATGCACTGATTGGTACCTGTGCAAGAAAAAGCTCTAAGCAAACCATTAAAGGAGGCCAATATGGCATGCGTTAGCCCTGATGGAAAACCTACAGAGTCGGGCACTAAAATGCTTCGTGCACTAGAATCGGGTCTGGGAACTCCCGAAGAAATTGCCAAGAAGGCTGGCCTGCCCCTATTTAGAGTGAGGAGCGGGCTCCGCGAACTTACCCAAGCTGGATTAGCTAATCAAAAAGGTGAGAAATACGAGCTGAGCGAAAAGGGAACCGAGCTGATAAAATAACGCCTTAGGTGAGACCTCATTCAACAGCGAAGTGTCTTACTCTTACATAAGACCGGCAATTTGCTGGCAAAGGGAAGGCAATTGCACCTCCCGACGGGCAGGTGCGATTAGAAAACGAATGAATTGGGAGAGATTAATGGACAAAGATAAAATTGTTGCTTTACTAAATCAGGACCTTGAGGGTGAGCATGCTGCCATCATTCAGTATTTGACTCACGCCTATGCTATGGGTGAAGGCAAGATGGCTTGTGAGATTGAGGCAATCGCCAGGGAGGAAATGCGCCACTTGGACTGGCTGGCTGAGACCATAGTCGAGCTAGGAGGTATACCCAGCTTAAAGAGGGGTGACATGCGCCTGAGCGGCGAGTCAATTTCCGACTGGATGATGAATGATGTGTCTCAAGAGAAAGATGCCATCGTCTTGTATGAGGAGCACATCAAAGCTATCAGCAACCCCAAGATCAACCGGCTGCTGCAGCGAATTCTCTCTGACGAGAAGTCACACCGAGGTGACTTCGAACATTTCGTGAATAAGGCTCAGAAGGAAAGCGCCAAGGATTTAAGAGGCTCTCGGCAGGATAGGATTGCCCAAGTTCTCAACCGAGGCATTAAACACGAATACACCGTGATTCTCCAGTACCTGCTCCACTCTTATATGACATCAAATAAAGATGTCAAGAAGCAAATGGAGGATCAGGCTATAAATGAGATGCAGCATCTTGGATGGTTGTCTGAGAAGTTGGTTGACAAAAAAGGCACTCCGGGGATTGAGCATACCGAGCTTGACCAATCTACAAAAACGGCTGATATGCTTCGTGCTGATATCAAGATTGAGCAGCAGGTAGCAGCTGAATATGACCGTGCGGCTAAGGAGATTGAAGAGCCCGACCTCAAAGAGCTTCTCCAAAGAATAAGAGACCACGAATTATATCATGCTGAAGTATTCAATGACCTGCTGAGGGAACAGGAAGAGCAGAGTTAAATATGGTTTGCTGTTGACGTAACAGCCAGCGAGTGGCAATATCCTAATGGGGCCAAATGGGACGGGGTTATCCTGAGCTCACGCCATAGAGCAGATTCAGCCTGTGGCGTGAACATCGCTGGCAGAGGCGAAAATACCCTCAGTGTAGAAAGAGCCCAGTTTCTGGTTCGGAAGCTAATCAGCCTGGAGGAGAACAGCAGAGCAAGCAGTCTACCCAGCGTAACTAACCTAAGCGCTTGCTTTTTAGGCTGTCAACGTTTAAGCATGGCAGAGAAACTAAATGAGCTATTGGACACAGCAACATACAAAGATTGGAGATACTCTGCGATGACTTTTCCACATTCAGGGTTAGCGATAGCGAGTTTGGGGCTGCTCAGAATTTACCGACGATGTTGCCAGGCAACCTCCATAGCCTGGCTAGTTTAATTATTAAGTTTAGTGATAAAATGTGAAAAATCTTCCTGTTGATGAGTACTATGTCAGCTATTGAGCAGAAAGAGCTAAATATAAATTCAATCACTCAAGGCAAGTTAACCTGGATATATATTGAAAAGCCTTCCGTTAACGAGGTTAGATTTCTAGACCAGAGGTTCCATTTTCATCCTCTCAATTTAGACGACATTCTTAGCCGTATACAACGTCCAAAAATTGACGAATACGAAGACCACTTGTTTATAGTCCTTCATTTTCCTGTATATGATAAGGAAAATCGCATAACAAAGCCCAGTGAGGTGGATATTTTCATTGGGGAGAATTATCTTGTCACCGTGCATTGTTCCGCTGACCTCAAGCCACTGGCTAAATTTTTCCGAGAATGTCAGGTTCACGAGGAAAGCAAGGGAAAATACCTGGGGCGGGGCTCGGGATTCCTCCTTTATCACATCCTCGATAGGTTAGTTAACTATTGTTTTCCTATCCTTAGCAAAATCACAGAAAACATTGATGATATCGAAGATGCTATTTTCACTAAGACTGTTCCTGAAACCGTCAGCCAGATTTCCTTCATTCGGCGGGATCTTATTTCCTTCCGCCGCGTCATTCACCCTCAGGTTGCGGTAATTGAGACGCTAGAGAAAAAAGAATATCCTTTCTTTAAGGAAGAACCGGAAATTTATTTCGGCGACATCGCTGACCATATTCGTAAGATTTGGGACGGACTTGAAGACAGTAAGGAGGTTGTGGATGGGCTCGCTGAAACTAGTAATTGGTTAACCTCGAATCGAATCCAAGAGATAATGCGAGTACTGACTATTGTCATGGTAATTATGGCACCAGCTACATTGGTAGCTGGCGTTTTTGGGATGAATGTTCCATTGCCTGGCGGAATAGAATCTGGCAGCCTTTTGTCCTTCGGTATCTTGCTTGCAATTATGGCAATTATCGGTGCAGGTATATTTCTTTATCTTCGCCGCCAGCGCTGGCTTTAAAAATCGGCTAACTGGTTCGCCTTCCTTATTTTGATTCTGCTTGAGTTCAGTCATGGAAATTAAGTTTATCGTAGATAACAATGTTGGTAAGCTGGCCAGATGGCTTAGGATGATGGGCTATGATACCTTACTTTTTAAGCAAAAAAATGACAGCGAAATGATTAAAACCGCCCTTCACGAGAATAGAGTGATTTTGACTAGAGATACTCAGCTTATGAAGAGACGTGTAATTACAAGTGGCAAGTTAGAAGCTATGCTTATCACGCAGGATCACCCTAAAGCGCAATTACAGGAAACAGCAGTGAACCTGCATTTAAGCTACTTTTTCAGCCCCTTTTCTCTTTGTCTTGAATGCAACCACCGGCTAATACCTCGAGACAAAGAGGAGCTGCGAAATTTGGTTCCTCCCTATGTGTTTAAAACTCAAAATCAATATATGGAATGCCCCGTATGCCATCGTATTTACTGGCAAGGTACACATTGGCAAGCAATGACCAGGGAATTAAAAATCTTGCAGGGGGGGACGATAGAAATTGTCACCCCTAACGAGCTTATTTAACTTTCCTGGTTCTAAGATGACAGGCAAGCTTAGCATCGCTGATATTGGTATACCTCAAATTTGGCTATAACACAAACATAAAACTTATCACGAGGAGCGGGTGGGCAAACCGTATTTCCCAATAATGGTAGAAATTAGGCCGTGATGCTATACTCATTCATATCCTAGTAAAATGACGAGCTTGCCAGGAAGTTCCATAAAGGAATCTGAAGCAACAGGGTTAGACATAGCTCAAGAACTAACCAAGGGGTGGTTTAATCATCATGTTACTAGCTATTGATATTGGGAACACCAGCATCAATTTAGGTATATTTGACAATGATAGACTAAAGGTTGCTTGGCAAGTAGCCAGTGAAATCCACTGTATGGCAGATGAATATGGCATTTTATTGCTCAATCTCCTGGAACACCAGAAGTTGCCACATTTAGAGATCACAGGAGTATCATTATGCAGCGTTGTCCCACCATTAGTGCACACCTTTCAGGAGATGTGTGGAATTTATTTAGGTATCCGCCCTTTGGTAGTTGAATCTGGCGTTAAAACAGGCATGCGCATCCGTTTGGACAACCCTCGGGAAGTTGGCCCTGACCGCGTGGTCAACGCTGTTGCTGCTCAAAATCTCTATGGAAAGCCAGTAATTATAATTGACCTTGGCACGGCCACTACCTTCGATGTTGTTTCCCAAGAGGGCGATTATCTTGGAGGAGCTATCGCTCCAGGAATTAGCATAGCTGGTGAAGCATTATTCACTCGCACTGCCATGCTGCCCCGAATAGAGTTAATCCGGCCTGCACAAGTCATTGGCAGAAATACTGTCTCTGCTATGCAATCAGGTATAATATTTGGTTACATCGGGCTCATTCAGGGTATGATTCAGCGAATAGAGCAGGAATTGGGAAGCAAGGCGAAAGTGGTAGTCACTGGTGGAGAAGCTAATTCTATAGC
>CAZQDF010000159.1:0-4412 GCA_964592065.1 uncultured Dehalococcoidales bacterium
ATGCTTTTGAGGCGGAATGTCAACGAAGGGGTATTAAGCTATTTGTCCTGCCACCACGCTCTCCCAAACTCAACGGCCATGTAGAGAGGGCGCAAAGAACACACGCCGAGGAGTTCTATGAGGTAACGGATACCAGCTTTGATCTGCCAGAGCTGAATCGAGCTCTGCTGAAGTGGGAAGTAGTATATGATACTGTTCGTCCAATCCAGGCATTGGGCTACCTTACCCCACTGGAATATCTAGAACAACATTGGCAAAACAAAAGAAAGGATAAGGTGTCACCACTCATATGAACGAGTACAAGGTCTTGTTAGAGCAACGGCTTAGCGAATATAATCAGGTGTGTCCTCGTAGTGCCCGAGCGTACCGTCCACCAGCACCTGAAGTTATACTAACTATGACTTAACAAGTGGTATCACTATTGGGGGTAGGCCATGAAGTCGCCTTATCTGCCGTCGCTGCATTTACATGTCCGGACTCTCTCGTTCTATTACTCCTCCTATGCTTTTCCTAAAGCTTTGAGAACTTTGTCTGGGGTGATGGGGTAATCATCGACCCACTTACCTATAGCATTATACACGGCGCCCTGAAGCAGAAATGTTTCCACAGTGGCAAGATCTTCGCCAATCCCAACTGAGCCATAAGGGCCATAGCCCATCCCAGTTTCTACAATTATGGTGTCTATTGGTCCAATGTCATTCATGGTAGCAAATTTGTAGTTTAGGAGATCACCGTTAAGTAGCACCCCAGTTTGCTCATCCCAGACATATTCCTCGGTCTTATTCCTGCCTACACCCATATAGGTGCCGCCGTACATCTGGCCTTGTACTGCTTCGGGAGATATTGCTTTGCCCACATCGTTTACGTTAACTACTTTGGTTACTTCAATCTCTCCAGTCTCATCATCCACCTCTACTTCACAGAAGTGCGCTTGTCTGCACAAGCGCACTCTTCCTGGCTCCGTTCCGGCCCTTCCTTGACGATGCCAGGCCCAGGCGTAGACAGGTTCATGGGTTGTATGTTGTATTCCTGCATATTCTGCTTTGAAATTTACACTCCCTCTCACGTCCTTGACCACTTCAGCCACTGTCTTTCTATTTGATGGGTCAGCTTTAACATAAATCACGCTATCCTTCACGTCCAGGTCCTCGGGTTTCATGCCCGGGAAAGCGGCTGGAATATCTCTATCTTTCTCGTCAATTTCCTCGCGTTTCGTGTCTGGAAAAGCGGCTAGAATCTGTTCTTCCATTACATGCGTAGTGCTGGTAGCTAATTCAAGCAGCTTTTGCTTTGCTTTCCTGGCAGCTTTCCTCAGGACATATGCGTTCGTAATTAGGTTGCAGGAACCGTCAGGCGTCATCAGCGCAAAATGCACATCGTCCTGCTGCCGGATATAAACATCTTCATATCGCATTCCCAATTCCTCGGCGACGATCTGGCAGTATGCACTCTCACCATTAACTCCTACGTCAGAGTGCTGGCCTATAATGCTAACTGACCCATCCTGTTGAATCAACACACCGGCAACTGCTGCCCCCCGGATATCGTCCCATTCATGGTCCCAGATAAAGCCCATGCCATGCATCTTCCCATTGGGAAGCCTCTTCGTACCCGGGGCATGCCACTTCTCATCCCACCGCATCGCCTTTTTGCCCGCCTCTATACATTCCTTAAGGCTATCCCTGACTGGAAATCCGCGTTCACGCTTGAATTCTGTGAGGTGTGCCATATCTTTACCTTCAGTACCATCGTTTCTCAGCGCAATTTCGGTGGGATCCATTCCCAGCTCAGCAGCCACGTGGTCAAATACGTGAGTTATACCAAGAGCCGGGGGAGCTTGTTCACATCTAAGTGCCATAACAGGTCCTTTATTGACCTGCACTGTGACAACCTCGGAATATAGATTGGGAATCCTGGTGTTCTCGACAAGGTGAGCCAGGGGATCACAAAATGAAACGTTAGCAAACACAGTTCTAGCTTTCACTGCGGTAATAGTTCCATCCTTTTTGAATCCCACTCTGAAATAACTGGTCATAACATCCATTTGCCCAAAGTAGAAATCATCTCTTCTATTGAATATCCACTTCACAGGCCTGCCAGTCCTCTTAGCCAGAATTGCGCTAACATATTGGGGAATCATGCTGTAGAATATCCAGTTCCAGCCCCCATACATCGCTCCATTATAAGGGGAATTAACTTTGACCTTGCTCATAGGTATGCCAAACCAGCTATGTGCGCACCATTTATGCTCGTATGGGTGTTGATGGTGCAACCATAACTCAAGAGAATCTCCTTCCCACTTACTAATACCATTAGGGGTTTCCACGTCGGCGCAGCCGTGATATCTCCTTTTGGCTTTGAACTCAATTATCTTATCTGCTTCCTTGAAACCCTTATCTACATCTCCCAATTCAAAAAGGGGGGGCACAAAGGAAAGACCAGATTCCGGTGGTAACATGTTACTGTCAGGCAACTCTTCAGGCCTTGCCAGAGGAGCATCCGGCTTAAGCGCTTCCTCTTCGTCTAAGACAAATGGACGCTCCTCCCATTCCACATATATTAGTTTCAGTGCTTCATCAGCTATATACTCGCTGTCTGCAGCGACTACAGCTCCTACTTCCTGTCCCTGGAAGTACGCATGGTCAGCAAGAATATCCTCCTCACCACCATAGGTACTTAAGCCTTTTTTCCCCTTTACTTCCGGGTCATCATATCTGAGGACAGCTCTCACACCTGGCAATGCCTCAGCTTTGCTTGTATCCATACGCCTAATCTTTGCGTTGGGATAGGGACATGTGAGAAATTTGGCATACAGCATTCCATACAGGAATATATCCTTGGTATAAATTGCTGCTCCGCTCGCCTTTCTATGTCCGTCTATGCGGCGCATACCTCGTTTCCCTACCACATTAAATGCCTCAGGTATGTACTTATCATGTTCAAAGGGGTTGTTGGGCATCAGTTTTACTTCTTGTGCCATCTCGCTTATCCTCCTAATATTCATAAATTTCTACAGTTTCGAAGCTGCTTCCACCATTGCTTTCAGGTGCTGGGGATATGTCCCACACCTGCGCAGGTTACCAGCAAGTGCCTCCTTCACATCGTCCTCCGTCGGTTTGGCATTTCTATCCAATAAGGCTTTCGCCGTAGCTACAAAGCCGGGCGTACAGTAACCACACTACATACAGTGATATTTAATGTATGTCTCAATCAGCGGATGATTTGCCCTTGCAATTCCCTCTACAGTTTCTATGGTCTTACCATCACACTCTATGACCAAGGCCATGCACGAAAGGATCGGTCTCCCCTCCATAATGACAAGTACATGCGCCGCATTCTCCCTTACCTGTGCACACGTCTTTAATCGAAGTAAAACCTAGCTTGTCGTGAAGAACATACTGCAAGGTCCAGTTCAATTTCACGCTAAGTTCATATATCTGTCTCTTCAGAGTAGGTCTTATCGGTGCTTCAGCCACTGGTGCTGCGGCCATTACTGCTCCTTCTTTTGAGATGCTCAAACCCTACCTCAAAATCAAAAGTATTACACCGACCAATTTAGACCCATTTTGCCATCTGTGTCAATAGTCTTTAGTCTTATTATGGATTTTCTAGAGATGTGAAGGTTTTGACAATCCAGGGGTAACATCCGCAAAAGCAAATAATATAATAATGGAAGACGGCTTACACGCAACGGCTATAAGCCAGCAAAACAGTGCCTCAGTGCAATTAGAGCCCAAACGATACGCAATATGAAAACTGAGCGAAGAGGAACAATGGAAGAAGTAGGCACTGACTCAAGGCAACCAGCTTAATCAAATTGCGACTCAGCGAAGCCATGCCACTTGCTTGCTTCACCAAACTTCCTCTCCAGCTTATACCGGTCCTTTAAACCTTCCTGGTACTCAGGACTTTCCTTTAGCTTTATCCAGCCTTCTTTATGCCTGTCCTTCTGCTAGGTGCGATTGTTATTGAGCCGTATGGCTGAGTTTATACCTATCTGTTCTAGATAGTAGCGATTTTCTGCATCACCATAGCCTTTGTCAGCAGCTACTATGCCAACTTCTATGCTCTTGCTTGAATCTTTCTTTACCGGCCTCTCAAACCTATGTCCACCATAGTCATCAGCATGCCCAGGGATAATACTGGTTACAAACCCACTCTCAGCATTGAGGCTTACCTGGTCTTTATAACTGTGGTAGTATGCGGAGGCTGAGATACATGGGTAACACTCGGGGTATGATTAGTAATGATACTAACCTGCAGTGAGGAGTTACCAAGATGAGAAAGTCAGCCAGTTTCTACTTCTTTAAAAGAAAGCCCATTGTCCTGAAGGATAGATATGAATGCTGGAGGGGAATGGCAGACCTTCCGGGTTTTACAACCCAGGCGAGATTGAGAGTGGAGTGGATGGT
>CAZQDF010000160.1:0-4391 GCA_964592065.1 uncultured Dehalococcoidales bacterium
TTTTTGAGGCAACGATACCACTTTCGGTAACAATAATTATGACGCAATTCGGGGGGTGGATGGTGGCGAATAGATGTGTTAAGCTTTGTCAGGTATGTATCATTAAGCAGTGAAAGAGATAGCAGGAAAGCCTGCAAAACCCTGACTTTGATTATGTTAGTAGTCGATTATCAGGGCTTATTAAGTAAAAGGAGGTAACTACAATGGGAAGAAGGATTGAGGAGAAATATGAGAATGGCACCAATATAGCGGAGTTTGTGGATAAGATGGAGCCTTTGGGAGAAGATCGAAAGACAATTTTCCTTCCCGACACACCGCCTGAAAAGCTTGTTGAATTTGGTGGGGTTACACTGGGCATTTTCCTAGCTAAGATTATGAATGCGTTTGAAGCCAAATTTGGAGACGAAGTCTGGGAAGTAGCTGAGAAGGTAGCATATGATATTGGTTGTAGCCGAGCAGCTGGTATGGCTCGAGCCATGAAGATCGACCTGACAGATGCCCGCAGCTTGGGTCGGATACATGATATGGAAAACAATGGTATGGGTATTAAATGTGAGTGGCTTGAAACTGGGGAGAAAAGAGCGGTGGGGCGAATATTTGCATGTCCTCTGGCCAGACCCGCCAAGGAGAGCCCTAAGGTTTGTAGTGTAATTCTGGAAGCTATGGAGCGTGGCACCTTTGATGCCCTTGGCGTTAAAATCAAAAAACCAATTATAACAAAGATAATGCCTCTGGGTGACCCTTACTGTGAGGTAACGGATGAGTTGGAGGACTGAGGAAGCTGGACCACGGTAACTGCCAGAAAAAAGAAAAGGAATCGCGCCGATATTCACAAAGTTGACCAGCAATAGCCGACCAGGCCGATGCTGGGCCACTGGAGAAATTGAAGACGATTGACTGCCCAGCCCTAACCTTTTTAGCCATCAGGGTAAGCAAAGCGAGATTGCTAGATAACATGCCTCTGGGATAGATATTCTAGTGTGTTCTTATGAGTTTTTCCTCTCCTGTCATTCTGAGCGTAGCAAGGAAATCAGGCTTTAAAGCCTAGATTGCTCCTTAATCAGCACCAACAGTCCTATCATGGCTAGAAAAGCCAGCCCGGCACCAAGTAGGAAGGGAGCTGCTGGGTTAACAGCTTGCCATAGCCAGCCAGCGATGAGACTTGCTGGAAGCAAGGTAATCCCTACCACACCATGGAAAAGGCCGTAAGCTGTTCCTCTCCTCTCGGCAGGCACCAAGTCGGCTACAAAAGCACGGGTGACCCCCTCTGCCAATCCGTAGTAAACGCCATAAAGACCAAACAATAGCCATAATTGCCAAGAAGCCGAAGGTGGAACCAAGGCAAATCCCAGATAAACCAGAGCATAAATTAGCCAGCCCAAAAGGATGATTCGCTTTCTCCCTAACTTGTCTGACAATATACCTGCTGGTGTGGAGAGAGAGGCATAGACAAAATTGAATAGCACTAGCATGAGAAGAATGTAGAGGACAGGGTTGCCCAAATTCTGTGCTCGAAGAATGAGGAAAGCATCGCTAGAGTTGCCCAGGGTGAATAAAAAGATGATGCCTAGGAAAATCTTAAACCGCTTATCGAAGCCAGATAGCAAACTACCAAGTTTGGCTGTGGGGGAGACGCCTTTTGGCATCTCTCTTTTAGGTTCCCGCACAAAAAAGAATATAAATAAAGCCAGCACTGCGGGAATAACGCCAATTAACACCAGTTGCTGGTAGGTACCTCGGGCAAGGGCCCAATTTTCACCTTGCCATAAGAAAACGACGACTACTGCTGAGACAATGCCTACTAAAGCGCCGAAAGTGTCCATGGCATGGTGAAGACCAAAGCCCTTGCCTCTTTGCTCTGGAGTTAAAGAATCAGCTACCAGAGCATCTCGAGGAGCTGTTCGTATCCCCTTGCCTACTCTGTCAGCAAATCTCACTCCAAAAGCTACGCTCCAAGTTGTAGCTATATACATAAAGGGTTTGGCAAAGGTGGATAGTCCATATCCTAAGATAGTCAAGGATTTCCTCTTTCCCAGCCTATCGCTGAGCCAGCCGCTGAAGATTTTGAGCAAAGAGGCTATACTTTCAGCCGCTCCCTCGATTAAACCAATAATAGTGATAGGCGCCTGAAGCACATTAAATAGAAATAAAGGAAGGAGGGTAAAAATCATTTCACTACTGACATCGGTGAGAAAGCTAACCAGCCCTAGAAAAAACACATTGGGGTTAAGACCGAAAATTTGTTTTGACTTCACAGCTCGTTATTAAGTCTATTTTAAGGAAGACAAGTTATTATAAGCTGAGGTGCCCCTTTATTCCAAGATGTTGACATTACTATGTATGATGGGGTATCTTAAGTTTTAAGTATAGATTAGTTGAGAAGGAAGGAAGTATAGACCATGGGAACAATAAATGTAGCCATTATAGGTGTTGGTAATTGTGCCTCTTCATTAGTTCAGGGAGTCCACTACTATAAAGATGCTGAGGAGGATGAGTTTGTCCCTGGTTTAATGCATGTCAATCTTGGGGGCTATCACATAGCTGATATTAACTTCGTGGCTGCATTTGATATTGACAAAAATAAAGTGGGCAAGGATTTAGCTGAAGCTATCTTTACCCTGCCTAATAACACCATCAAGTTTTGTGATGTGCCTGAGATGGGCGTCCGAGTGGAGCGAGGCATGACCCATGATGGTCTGGGCAAATACCTCTCTCAAATTATTACTAAGGCACCAGGGCCAACTGCTGATGTGGTGAATATACTTAAGGAAACTAAAACAGATGTAGTACTCAATTATTTGCCTGTAGGTAGCGAGGAAGCAACTAAGTGGTATGTGGAGCTGGTATTGGCTGCTGGCTGTGGTTTCATTAATTGCATGCCGGTTTTTATCGCTCGTGAACCCTATTGGCAGGACCGCTTTGCCAAGAGGGGATTGCCTGTTATCGGCGATGACATTAAGTCTCAAGTTGGCGCGACCATTACCCATCGGGTACTGACTAGGCTTTTTCGTGACCGTGGCGTTAAATTGGAACGAACCTATCAGCTTAACTTCGGTGGTAATACTGATTTCTATAATATGCTGGAACGGGAGCGTTTGGAGTCTAAGAAGATTTCCAAGACTAACTCTGTCCTTTCCCAGCTTGACTATGATATTGGGTCTGATAACATCCATGTTGGTCCCAGTGACTACGTGCCCTGGCTAGCTGACCGCAAATTCTGTCATATAAAGATGGAAGGCCGTACCTTTGGCGACGTCCCACTGAATTTGGAACTGAAGATGGAAGTGTGGGATAGCCCCAATTCAGCCGGGGTAGTTATTGATGCTATAAGGTGCTCTAAATTGGCTTTAGACCGGGGTCTGAGTGGGACTATCGTGGCCCCCGCTGCTTATTTCATGAAATCGCCGCCAATTCAGTATTCTGACGACGAAGCTCGCCTGAAGACCGAGGCATTCATTATGGGAGAAGAACAAGAAGGCCCGGTTTCATTGCCTGAACCACAATTAGCCGAGATTAAAGGCTAATCCGCTCCTCAAAATAACAACGCTAACAGTGTGGAGGTTGGCTTAGTGTGCTCTTATGGTTATTTTTATCTCACGCTTACGCCAGGTGATAGAGGCTAAAAAGAGGGTCAAGGCAGGCAATATAGCTGGAAGGATATAGCTCAGTTGGTAATGGACTGTTACGCTACCTTGCTTAATAAATCTGATAAATTTTGCTGAATTGAGATGGTAACCTTAGTGGTAACATTGGGTTCGGGTGCAATGGATCTCTATTCCCAGAAACTTGCTGAGAGGCTAGATGTCCCCAAGATTTACACAGGCATTTATCAACAAATCCGTGGGAGATTCAATATCTCCTGGTTATCAATAAAGGCGTTAAGGGCTATCCCGGAAGACTGGAATTTTATGAGGACACTTAACAAATTAGATAGGATAGTCCATTTGCCAAACCAGCACCTGGGACGATATGGAAACTTCCTCAAGATGTCCTATATCATCACCGTCCACGACATTATCAGGTACCTTGACCTTAAGGGATACGGAACATATATTCACCGACCTAGTCTTAGAGATAGATTCTACCTAAATCTTGATTACAAGGGAATAGGAAAGGCAGCGAGGATAATAGCAATATCTTGGGCGACGAAGAGAGACCTGATGTATTATCTTGGAATACCTGATGAACAAATAACCGTTATTTATCCTGGCGTTGACCACGCAATTTTCAGGCCAGTGCCTCATTCTAGCAATTTTGAATATCCGTATATCCTTTTTGTTGGCTCGGAACATCCCAGGAAGAATCTGCCAACCTTACTCAAAGCTTTTAAAAAGCTTAAGAAGCAGACACAGTTTAAGGATTTAAAAGTGGTCAAAATAGGCAAGGCTGGT
>CAZQDF010000161.1:0-4381 GCA_964592065.1 uncultured Dehalococcoidales bacterium
CCTCTGCTAGTTCGGGAATTAGGGATAGAAGTAAGCCCAACTCATCCAGATATCTAATGTGGTAGGCAGCTCGGGGCAAGGCAAGCAGCCGAAGCAACTCTTCCCTAATCCTCTCCCCGGGAATCTTAGTGATGGACTGGGAATAATGACGAAGCAGATTTTCTGTGTCGGGTTCTATAGTGAAGTCAAGTTCAGCAGCTAACCTCACTGCCCGCAGCAATCTAACCGCGTCAGCCTGAAAAATTTGCTGGCTTACCGCTCGCAGTATTCCGTTTTCTAAATCTCTTCTTCCAGAAAATGGGTCAATGAGCTTTAGTTGAGATTGCTTTTCGCCCGAGAATTCTGCGAATTTTTTGGAATCCATATTCTCTGCGCTCGCGATAATACTTAATTGACCAAGCTCCATAGCTAGGGCATTTATAGTGAAATCGCGGCGGGCGAGATCCGATTCGATGTCTCCCTCAAGCGAAGAAAAGTCAAGATTCCACTGCTGCTCTTTCTCGACTACTACCACTCTAGCTATGCCGTTTACATCATCAAGCAACACGAATTTGCCGCCAAGGGTTTCAGCTATATTTCCAGCTATGCTCGGGGCATTTCCATTCACGGCGATGTCAACATCATTGGTTCGTCTACCCAGAAGCCAGTCGCGAATGAAGCCACCTACAATATAGGCGTGATAGCTCTGCTGAGCTAGGAATTCGTGTAACTTATCTAGGGTGCTGATTAAGTTAGCTATTTCGGAAGGGGACATTAGCGTAGATTATAGCTATGGATGAGGATATTGTAAAGCTTGCTCATTGCTATTGAATTTCACTTAGAGCTAAAGTATTTGTTGATTGACATAATAGCCTTGGCGGCACGCCCCATGGTGCAAAAAACAGGAATTGAAGCTTCCAGCAACATTTGTTCCATATCTAAACGCTCTGGCTCAGCAGAGCCCGGGGGTAGAACAACCACCAAAGGTTTATTTTGCCTGTTTCTGAGTTCTATAAAGAAATCATTTATTTTCTTCATCTCTTCTATGGAGAAATATGCTAAGAAGATGTCCACGTCTTCCTGGATTAAGAGAAGTTCAATGATTGGATCCTCTGCTACCAATTCTATAGCTTGGAATAAAGTTGAAAGACCGTGGAATTGCGCTGCGCTTACATCAACGGGGTTACGCAGGATGCTGCCCACTTCGCCCAGAAGGTTAGTCAATTGCTTTCTTGTCTTGCTGGAGAGAGGTGGTAGCTTAAGGCCAGTCTCCATACAAGCGTCGCTAGCCGATACTGATATGCCACCACCACCATCAGCTAAACCTCCAATAATTGCTACATTACTGCCTTTGCAGCGCCCAAGCTGCTGAAAGATAAGCAGACTATCAGTTAACTCCTCCAAACTGTGTACCTCAATGGCGCCAGCTTGCTCAATAGCTGCTGACCAAATGGCTGCTGAGCTAGCTAAGGAGCCAGTGTGTGACATAGCTGCTTGAGCGCCAACTTCCGTCCTCCCCACCTTCCAAATAACCAATGGTTTGGTTTTGGCTACCTCTTTTATAGTACCAAAAAGGTGGCGCCCATTCCTTGTCCCCTCGAGGTAAGCACCAACAACCGTGGTTTTTGAGTCAGCAGCCAGATATTGCAAAAAATCGCTAGCATCTAAATCAATGCCATTGCCAAAGTTAACTCCTTTACTGTAATTAATATGCCGAGCCATCCCAATCTCCATCAACTTATCGGCGATGCTACCGCTCTGAGATATGAAGCCCACAGAACCACTTATGCCAATTTTACCCAGGGGTGATGGGCCGCAAGGTATTTTGTGGTCCGGGCAATAAACACCGAGGCAATTAGGACCTATGATGCGGATGCCATTTTCTCTTGCTTTTCTCAGCATCTGCTGTTCCAGTTCACGCCATTGGGGCTTGCCTGTTTCGCTGAACCCAGCAGTGAAAAATTGAACAACTTTAACTTTTTTAGCAGCACAATCATCAAGGAACTCCAACACAGCTTGCCGGGGAATAGAGGCAATGACATAATCCACTTCGTCAGGAATTAGCTTTAAGTCAGGAAAAATCTTCAGGCCCCAAACAGTGCCCCCACTAGAGGCAACAGGATAAACAGGCCCTGGGAAGCCAGCGGAAATTAAACCTTTCACCCAGCGAGAGCCCATCTTCTTTTCCTGGCTTGAAGCACCCACAACAGCGATGGATTTGGGGTAAAAGATAGGCTCAAATTCTTTAAGCTTTTCCTTAAACAACATTCATCCTCGGAAAAAGACTGCAGACAGTTTATCAAATTTCGGTTGCTTAATACAGCTAAAGGGACTAAAATTCGGAACGCCATGGATATAGTAGCTCAAATGAAGAAGTTTGTGGAACCCAAATCTGTAGCCATTATCGGTGTGTCGCGAAAACCGATGACAATAAAAGGGACGACACTCGATGTGTTAACAAACCTGATTAACCAAGGTTACCAAGGCAAAATCTACCCCATACATCCCCAAGCTAGCGAAATTCAGGGGTTAAAAGCTTATGCCAGCATAGCAGAGGCGCCAGCAGATATCGATTTGGCTGTGGTAAACCTGCCCCGGCATCTGGTCCCGGGAATAGTTAAGGAATGCGTCACTAAAGGTATTAAAGCTATAACTATAGTGACCCAGGGCTTTGCTGACGCTGCTGATGATGAAGGTAATCAACTGCAAAGGGAAATAGATGATGTTATCAGAGGAACCGATACCAGGGTATTGGGCCCCAATAGTCTAGGTACAATCAATGCTTATATCAATTTTAGTTCCTCCTTCATAGGGGCACAGATAGAGAAAATACCTGTTGGCTTTATGTGCCAGACCGGAATTTTCTTCGTAGACCTTCCTGGCTTGAAATTACTAGGGAAAGGTATAGATTTGGGCAATGGTAGCGATGTTCATTTTGGCGATGGCTTGGAATACTATGAAAACGATGCTGAAACAAAAGTAGTGGGGTTACATATAGAAGGCATGAGAGACGCTTCAAGATTTTTAAAACAAGCCCATCGAGTAGCTCGTAAGAAGCCGGTAATTGCTCTTAAGATAGGGAGGAGTGAGCAAGCTGCCCAAGCAGCTCAATCTCATACAGGTTCCCTGGCGGGCAAGGGTGAAATTTGGGATGCGGCTCTCAAACAAGCCGGAGTAATCAAGGTGAACGATATAGAGGAACTCAATGACACAATAAGAGCTTTTTTCATGTTGCCTCTGATGAGAGGCAGGAGAATAGGCATTGTTACCTTTACTGGTGGATTTGGCGTTATATGTATAGATGCCTGCCAGAGATGCGGTTTAGAGGCAGCCAAACTCTCTCCAGCAACTATTGAGCAGCTTAGTGCCTTTTATCCCTCCTGGCAGGGTGTTAGTAATCCAGTGGATATATGGCCGACAATAATGGTGACAAGGAAAACATCGTTATTTAAAGTTCAAAAGATAGCAACCAAAGCCTTGCTTGATGACGCCGGAGTAGATGCTGTTCTATGCATACTGGGTGTTTATGGGTTCTCATTTGACATTGACCTTCATCAGCTTGTAAAGGAAGCAGCAAAATCTCATCCAGATAAGCCTATAGTGTTCTATCTCTATAGGCCTCTCGTCACTGAAGTCAAGGATAAATTGGAATCAAAAGGCGGAACAATGGTTTTCTCTAGCCCTGAGCGGGCTATTAGAGCTTTAGGGCACCTGGCAGACTATTCGGATTTCCGCATGAAGCCTTGAAGCTTTATGGCTGTTTTTAGGGTTTAGGCATTAGCATTTAGCGTTTCTATATCTATGCTTGAGCAATTTGCTACAAAAGACAACATGTAGATTTAGCTTCGCTAATAATGTCTTCAGCTGTTATCCCTCTAGGATTATCCTGGCATCAACGGCCATAGCCTTGTCCTTATAAGCAAATATGGGGTTGAGGTCGAGCTCTTTAATCTGGGGATTTTGCTCTATAAATTGGGATACCTTGACTATTAGCTCCTCCAGTGCAGAGATGCTGGCTGGCTCTTGACCTCTATAGCCTTCCAGTATTGGATATCCCTTTATTTCCTTGATCATCTCTTGAGCATCTCTTCTGGTAACTGGGACTATTCTAAAAGAAACGTCCTTCAATACCTCTACCAGCACGCCACCGAGGCCGAACATAATTACAGGCCCGAATTGAGGATCTTGGCTCACGCCAACAATCACTTCTATTCCGGCTCGAGCTAAGGGTTGCACCGATACGCCCTGAATTGCGGCCTTGGGGTATTTTTGCCTCATGGATAACATGATCTCACTATAGGCATTGCTTACTTGAGTAGCATTGGCCAATCCCAATCTAACACCGCCGGAATCGCTCTTGTGAACTACATCAGGGGAAATTATTTTCAACACCACAGGGAAG
>CAZQDF010000162.1:0-4370 GCA_964592065.1 uncultured Dehalococcoidales bacterium
TTCTCACCTTGGTAACTCCTCACTGCAGGTTAGTATCATTACTAATCATACCGCGGGTGTTACCCATGTATCTCAGCCTCCGCAGACCTTGCCTCCGCTATCGCTTCGGCTCCTCGTTCACTACGCCCCAGTGCTGGGGCTCCGTTCACGAGTCTAGTTATTTTCTTGCCTTCGTGCACCTCCTTCCCCCTCGCGGCCGCTTCAATCTCCCCAGGCAAGGCGGCAAGGGGAGGCCGGGGCACAATGACACTGTCCGTGAGGCCCCCCTCTTTCCCCCCTGCCCAGCCAGTCATAGTAGACGGAGCGGGTAAGCTACCAGTTCAGCCAAAATGCAGCTGAGGCTTTGGTCGCTCTGCGCTTGGCCTCTCGCCAGCGTATTCAGCAAGACCTTTTTCTCCTCCCCGCAATAGCGCCGCTGCGGTCTCAAACTAAGACCCCCCTTTGCAGAGTCAGATTCCCGGCAATGAGCTCAGCGACAACGGCGCGCAGGCGGTTAACCTCGCTTATAAGCCACTCCTCGCGCTTACCATTCTTAGACTTCTTGGGGCCATTACGCAGTGCTTCTAGACACCCCTGCCGGGCAAGTCTTTCCCTGCGATAAAACTGGGCATGGTCAAGCTGGTGCCGGCCGGATACCTCGCTTATTGTAGCCCCAGATTGCCTCCCCTCCACCAGCACTCAAGCGTCTGCCTTGATTTCTATCCATGTCTTTACCCCTCCTGCTTTGGTCTTATTATATCTTCCCAGGCAGGAGGTGTCGCATTCTTGCCCGAAGCTAGCTGCCCGACTTCCATTGAAGCACAACAGTAATAATTTCACTTGGTTATTTCAGTACTTCCAACTTATGACGGGTGGTCAATCGCTCTAACCAACGCCGGCTCTTGATGCTAATGGCTCGTACCACCTCCTTATCTATCACACCTCCAGGGCGCAGGATAATTACTGCTACAAGCAAGCTGCCATAGATAATGTCTTTCCATATACATATGAACCCGGGGAGAAATATACTTACAGCCCACAGAATTGGTGCGAAGACTAGCGCTCCCCACATGGTAGCGGCGCCCCCGATAAAGAGGAAGGCAAATGCATAAATTAGTAAGGAAAAACTGAAGTCTAAAACTTGGATGTTACGCATGGAGAAAGCAAAGAAAACCCCAGCTAGAGCACCCAATACCCCAGCCACCGTCTGGAGAAACACCCTCACCTTGTAAGTGTCTATGCCCAAGCTAGCCGCTGCATCGGGAGAGATGAAAATTACCTCCGTGGCTCTTCCAAGGCGAGAGTGCTCCAAGCGATATATGAACAAGCCCACAATCAACAGAGCCACATAAGCTGCAGGCAGCAGGTATTCCACCTTCGGGATATGGTAAAGGCCATGCACTCCACCCAGAAACCACAAATTCCTGATAATTGTTTGCCCTATGAAGATAAGGGCAATACCAGCTATGGCCGTAGTAAAAGCTGGCGCCCGGCCAAGTCTAAGTGCCGGCAGAAAGCCAAAAAATGCCCCTAGGATTACTGCTAAAATGAGGGCTAAGCCGAAGGGCCAACCCAAGTCTCGGACAACGTAGCCACTAGAGTAGGCACCAATAGCCATGGTGAAGATAGGCATCGGGTGTATTTGTCCAACGCGATAAACTAGATACACGGACCAGGACAGAAGAATAAATATGGCTACGTGCTCAAGAAAAGAGCTTACAACTAATGGCAAAGTCTCATACCTCCTTAAGCCTTCTTACCACAAGGCTAGGCTCGCGTGCCAAACACCCCTTCGGGTTTCCAGAACACCGCCACCATTATCATGCCAAAGGCAACAGCGTTGGCCAAATCTCCCGAGAGATAGCCTGTCGTAAAGCTTTCAGCTAAGGCCATAATTAGTGCGCAGATTAGCCCCCCCCTTAAATTGCCCAAGCCAGCAAAAATTGCCACAGCTATTACTTTTATCGCTAAGGTGCTGCCTAGGGGACCAGAGGCTTGACCTAGGGCCATAGCTAGAAACACAGCTGATACACCCGCCAGGAAGCCAGCTATAAGAAAGCTATACCTGCTCATTCTGGCAACTGGAATGCCTAGAAGGCTTGCTACAGAAGGGTTTTGTCCTGTCGCCCTCAATGCTCTGCCCTGTTGAGTTCGGTAGAGCAAGTACAAGAACCCAACCACGGCACCAACACACCCCAATATCGTAGCTAACTGTCCCACAGTGAGGCTAGCTATACCATATCTTACCAAGGCTTCTCCCCCTGTCAAAGTTCTATGAAAGCCGATGGGTATGCCACGGTGAATTTGGCGGCATATTATATCCAGAAATATTGCCGTAAGACCTATAGATAGTATGAAGCTTGGTATTGCAGCACCCCGTTTGATCAAAGGTCGGAATAGGGGCTCAGTGATAAAGCTCAAACCTACGCCTGAACCGATGGCAGCGAGAATACCCAAAGCCAAATTGCCACCCGTTGCCTCCAATACCAGCCAGAGCACATACATAGAGAGCACCACCATAACAGGATAGGCGAATTGCAAGATTCCGCCAACCAAGAGCAACAGATTAAAACCCGTAACCGCAATAGCATAGATGCTGCCTAGTGCTACACCATTTATGAATTGAGCCAAAACAAGTTCCATAGACTATTCTTCCTTCAGAGAATTACCCGCCCAGATAAGCTTGCCGTACTCCAGGATCACTGGCTAGCTCTTGGCCAGTCCCGCTGAGTACAATTCTGCCTGTTTCAAAGACATAACCTCGGTGGGCATATCCCAGTGCCTTGTGTGCATTCTGCTCAGACAACAGTATGGTATATCCTTCTTTGTTTAGTTCAGCAATAGTATGGAAGAGCTCAGCTACTAATACCGGTGATAACCCTAAAGAGGGTTCGTCCATCATCATCAGCTTAGGTGCCGACATTAATCCGCGACTGATGGACAACATCTGTTGCTCTCCACCGCTCAGAGTTCCTGCCATCTGCTTGCTTCGCTCACCTAAGACAGGGAAGCGCTGAGACACCCGCTCTAAGTATTCGTTAATATCGGCCTTAAGGTGGTAAGCCCCCAACTGTAGATTTTCCAACACTGTCATCAACGGTAGAATCCCACGTCCCTCCGGAATAAGACATATACCTGAGGCTACAATTCTATCAGTAGGTGTCCGTGTGATATCTTTCCCCATAAACATAATAGTGCCGCTCATGACACGATTAATACCAATCACCGTTTCCAGTAAAGTTGATTTTCCAGCACCATTAGCTCCAATAAGAGCCACAATCTCACCCTCGCTTACTTCCAGGCTAACGTGCCTAAGTGCTCTCACCGGCCCATAGGATACAGAGATATCCTCAACCTTTAAAATGCTATTCTTTGCCAAGATAAGCCTCCACTACCTTTGGGTCGTTTTGTACTTGCTCAGGGGTTCCTTCGCTAATCTTCTCCCCGAAGTTAATAGCCGTAATCCAATCTGACATCCTCACAACTAGCCTTACATCATGTCCTGACACAATGACTGTTATTCCCAGTTCATCTCGTACTTGTCTGATAATAGTTTCTGTCCTTTTTGATTCCTCAACCCCCATCCCCCCTGTAGGCTCGTCCAGCAGCAGAAGCTTTGGCTTAGAAGCTAGAGCCCGAGCTATCTGTAGAAGCTGGCGTTCCACCCAGACTAGCTCTTTAGCCCAACGCTCAGCCGAGCTTGCCAAACCTACCATCCCCAAAAGTTCTAAAGCTTGCCGTTTCATCCTCTCTTCCTGAGCGGAACTAGTGAAAGGCAGGCGCAAAAATGTCCCTCGTACATCTGTGCTGCTACGGGTATATGCACCAGACATCGCGTTTTCTAAGACAGTCATGCCAGGGGCTAAAATCCCTCCTTGAAAAGTGCGGCTGACACCCATATTGGCGATAACATGGGGTTTGAGAGTAGTAATATCTGTGGAATCGAAGTGAACCTTTCCTTCGGTAGCCGGCAATAGGCCGGTAACTACATTAACGAAGGTTGTTTTCCCAGAGCCATTGGGACCAATAAGACCGTGAATCTGCCCTTTCTCCACAGCAATATCTAGTTTACTGAGAGCGCGAAGACCTATGAACTGCTTGGTTAAGCCTTCAACCACAAGTATATGTCCGCTCTCATCCATTTGAATTGTCTCCTCAGTATCACACTTAGTTATAGCACCAGCAACCCTCAAAAGCCTATCTATTGGGAGAACAGTTTTCCTTGTCTTATCATTTTGTCATCTGTTTGCTAATCCTACTATCACAGATAACACTGGATTATCTTCTATTTCTTTTGTCAGGGATGCTACCATCTGCTATAACGTTGTGTCAAGAGGTTGTACTCGTTGGGTCTACACTGTTTTGTGTGAAAAAAGGTAATTGCAAGCACC
>CAZQDF010000163.1:0-4335 GCA_964592065.1 uncultured Dehalococcoidales bacterium
ATAGCTGCTTTAGGCTCCGACTGCGGAATAGATAGCCTGGAAATTATCGCTAAAGGCAACGAACTGACCAGTGCTTACGGCCTAGATAGCATATCCTGCGGCTGCAGTATCGCCTTTGCTATGGAGTGCTTTGAACGTGGTCTCCTAAAGCCGCAGGACACTGGAGGATTAGACCTGCGCTTTGGAAATGGGGAGGCAATGCTGGAGATGATTGAGCAAATTGCTCTGCGTAAGGGCCTGGGAGCTTTACTGTCGCAGGGTGTAGCTCGAGCATCGAAGAAGATAGGACCCGCTGCTGAAGAGCTTGCTCTACACATAAAAGGTCAAGAAATACCTATGCATGAGCCTCGTTGGAAACAGGGCTTGGGTATTGGATACATCATGTCGCCGACAGGCGCTGACCACTGCCATAATATGCATGACTCCAACTATAACACTATGAACGCACTGCTGGAGGAGGAGAAGAGCCTGGGCATATTAGAACCTGTACCTGTCAATGACCTATCCCCTGCGAAGATACGGCTACTCATCTACTCTTCTCTATGGATGCATTTTTTGAACTCCGCCGTCAATTGTTATTTTGTCAACGTTTTTGGGCGGGTGGGGTTTGAGAGAACGGCACAACTGGTTAGCTCCGTGACCGGTTGGAATACCAGTGTCTTCGAATTGATGAAGGTTGGAGAAAGAGCCGTCAACCTGGCAGGGGCTTTTAACGTGAGAGAAGGCTTCACCAGCCATGATGATAATATGCCACAGCGTTTTTTCACTCCTCATACTTCGGGCCCCTTACAAGGAGTAGCGCTCGACCCCAAGGCTTTCCAAGAAGCCAAGGAGACATATTACGACATGATGGGTTGGCCCCAGGGTTCGCCTTCCCCTGGTAAGCTGGGGGAGTTGGGTATCGAATGGGCGATACCCTTGATGCAAGCAGAATGAGCCAGCTTGCCAGGCTCCTGTTTTCACGCTGTCCCACTGTGGTTGGGTGTTTTTTGCAACTTGGCAAACCGATGTTTTGTTGGCCTGTCGGTCAAGCACGAGAGAATTCGCAAAAGCCAGACTATCCACCACTAACCAAGCCAGCCAGCCAAGGGGTAACGAGGACCTCTATCACAGCCGCAACCGCAAGCCCAGGAAGAATTACCCTCACGTAAAGCTTGAGGCTGGCTGATAACTGTGATTTGACCATGCTTTCTCTTCTCCTTAACCATTTAAGCGATTCCAAACCCACCATGAATCCCAAAGCCGTGGCTAGCATCAGCATTGGAATCTCAATTACACCATGCGGTGCTATGCTGGCTACTACATATTCTAATCCCTGAACCGATTTGGCCCAGGAAATCACAGATCCAAGGATAAACCCATTTATGCCTACGAAAAGCACTGGTGGTATTCCCACTAGGATACCTAAGCCGATCGCTCCCAGAGCTTTAACTGCATTGTTGACGAATATAATAAAGAACAAGAGGAAAGGGTTGATCGTCTCCAAAGGTCCTAGTAAATCGCCAAGTTCTTGCCACAGTTCTAAGAAGATATCCAAAGGCGCAGCAATACCCAGCACAATGGCGACTGCAAA
Organism: uncultured Dehalococcoidales bacterium; assembly: GCA_964592065.1. GTDB lineage: Bacteria > Chloroflexota > Dehalococcoidia > GIF9 > AB-539-J10 > JAFGBN01. Next base: position 1,574 of record CAZQDF010000163.1, read on the forward strand.
GATAATAGTCGCAGCGATGAAACTTCTAATTAAGACCTTTTTATCCAATTGTCCCAGTTAGTTGAACAGTCTCAATATGAGGCTAACTGGCTAGCATAACAGACTTTGGGAGTTAATAAAATCACAATCTGACTATTTGTTCAGGGAAATTGGTCGTATATCCTGTAAGTTGGCCATTCTGTGAGGGTTTCTGGTGCCACAGTCGTTCTTTGCCAGCCGAAGTTCGATGAGAATGCTTCATCGAATACTTCAGTAAGGTGATAGAAGAGCAATTGCAAAGGTATAGGAAAACCGAATGGGAGGGAGATCACTTGCCCTACCGATAGCCCCGCTTTGGGATAAGTTGCTATAAATGCTGCGTCCACCCTTCCGCTTGAGTGCACGAGACGATGACGAAGGTCAGCAGCTTTCTCTAGAAGCTCGATTGGGCTTTTGCATGGTTCCCCAAGAAACCCCATATCTATGTCATGGAACTTATTAATAAACACACGAGTTCCTAAACGGATACCCAACTTCTTGCTGATTCTATCAATTTTGCCCTGCCATTTACTCATGCACATGAGTTGAAGCGTCTACTCGTAAGGATCTGGGTGAGAGCTAGTATGAGTAAGCGCATCGAGAACGAGGTCAGCAAGATATGCTTCAAAGTTCCCGTATAACATCAGGAACACTTGGTTGGTTAGATGTACTCCCGCATTTACGAACTGTTTCTTGAACAAGCCATAATTTGTTTGGATAATTTCTCCACCTGGTCTCATATCTATTCGAATTGGAGTATCTTGCCCCAATTCGCCTTTTTTCTCCGCTTGATTGATTATGTCTTGCCCTTTTTTAGAAGCTATGGCAATAGTGGAGTAAAAGCCCAGTATAATATTACCACGCCTCAAGAACTCGACTCTTCGGGCAGAGCAAAGAGTCGGAGAAAGGACGAATGGACCTCCCTCTTCAAGCTGGCGCATCCCCAGAGGATTAACTTCTTTACTCTTCGCGGCTCTCAATTATACGCTCCAATCTTTGTATCTCCTCAATATCAACCATCTTATCACCCATCATATCGCGCCTACCCTGTGTCGGCGTGGCGTTTCTCTAATACGAGCATTATGGCTCGCTATGGCGAGGGAAACTCACTTTGAAAGACGGGGATCAAGACACATTCTGACGAATTGTGCAATTAGGTAACAAAACAGGCTATTGTTGGCTCGGCTGGACACTCCGCGCTAATGTTACCTCTTTGAAAAGGGAGGCTTTCCTGCAACGAAAGCCTCTCTTGTTGAATTTGTTCACCTAACTTGGATAGCATCTCCCTCTCGAGGAAAGTAAGATTGCCGAAAAAGAAAACCACCTGCTTCAATGGTAGAGGGCGTCTGCGCTTTCTATGCGAGACCTGAGCTATGCTGCCTGATCAAGCGTCTGATGATTGCGATTTGGGTCTTGCCAAGATAAGCTGCAACGCCGTGGTGCTAAAGGTAAATCCAAGATGCCTATCACTATGGCTATAGTCGTAAACCTCTACTACGCGTCCACGCTATTCTGAAGAAGTGTATTCCCTTTGATCCTAACTGGGAGGTGAATTGCCAGTTTGCCATGGTAAGGCCTTTACAGCAATATGGTAATCATTAACACACCAACACGGCCAAGTATTGACACCTTTAAGCAGCTGAGGTATGTTAGCTAACTTGGCCAATCAGGCGAGATGAGATCTCGCGGAGTGGTTACTAGACTCAGGCAATTTTCTGTCACGGGTGAAGGATAGATTGGCGGTGGTGCTAGCGGTGGGTTTTCCGTGGCCAAGTGAAGAAGTCATATGGATTCGGCCGGAAGGTCTGAAAGAAACTGGGCACAATAGGTACACTAGAATCAGAAAACGTGGGCTTTGCCAATACTGATATGAAGCAGTCGCGTTTTTCAAAGAGCCCCAAGGTCTTTTATGGCTATTGGATGGTAGCGGTAACCTTTCTCTGTCTCTTGGTGATGTCAGGAGCTGGAAACTTTGTCTACAGTTTGTTTGTCATCCCTCTGGAAACAGACCTGGGGTGGAACCGCGGTGACATAATGATTGGCTTCACCATTTTCTTTTTCATGATGGGCGCTGCTTCGCCAGTTGTAGGCAGGATTGTTGACCGTCATGGGGCCAGGAAGGTTATTCCCGCAGGCGCTCTGGTGATGGGCATTGGCTTTGTCCTGTTGAGTCTGATGAACGAGCGCTCGTTGTTCTATTTCGGCTACTTCCTTGTTGGCACAGGCGCGGCGGCGATAGGACCAGTTCCTACGAGCGCTGTAGTATTAAACTGGTTTCGGAGGAAGAGAGGCACCGCTATCGGCTTAATGTCCGCTGGAATAGGCGCAGGTGGTGTTGTCCTATCTCCAATTGTTGGCCATCTTATCTCTGAGGTGGGCTGGAGGAACTCCTATCTGGCACTGGCTGTAATTGTCTGGGTATCTATTATCCCATTATCTTTGCTGGTAATAAGGACAAAGCCAGCGGAAAAGGGGCTTTCCCCCGATAATCTGACAACGGCTGGGACGGCCACCGCAAATGAGTCACTGGTATCGGATTCCAGCGGCCTGACCCTCAAAATGGCATTGAGCACATCGGCTTTCTGGCTCATTGCGGTTGCGTTCTTGTTGAGCAATTTCAGCAACATGGGCGCAGTCCAGGCTCAGGTTCCTCATCTCGATGACATTGGCTTCCCCACCGGAACTGCAGCGGCTGCTCTTGGTGCCGTTGGCCTGGGTAGTGGTGCTGGCAAGTTCTTCTTCGG
>CAZQDF010000164.1:0-4330 GCA_964592065.1 uncultured Dehalococcoidales bacterium
GAGGTCAGCGGGTGCTTGCAATTACCTTTTTTCACACAAAACAGTGTAGACCCACTAGTTCAGATAGGTTGCCTTATTCTCCTTCTACTGGCTTTGATATATTTTGACAGGTAACCCAGCCGAGTGTGCTTGCTGTAGCCGTAGACTTGCCCCTGAGACAAAATTTCTTTGAAAATTTCAAAAAGTGGGCAAAAGGTATTGACAAAATAGAAAGTAGGGTTTTAAATATAGAGTGGGGAGAAGTGGGGAAAAAGGGAGAAAAAGAGCAAGTTATAATGAAGGGTGTGGACAAAGGAAAGCTATGTGGCTTTAGAGGAAATCAAAATGATGCCCTTAGTGAATTGAGTGGTACCGGGATTATTTTCTATTGTTTGAATAGAACACAGCGAGAATTAGGCGAATTAGCTGGGAGGTTTACCCCTTTGTAGACGCAGGGTGAAACCAAGGAGGACAAGATGTTTTTTGGTGAATACCCATATAAGGTTGATGAGAAAGGGAGGTTACCTCTGCCACCAAAATTCAGGCAGGAAATGAGGGACGGGGTGATATTGGCTAAGGGAACAGAGAAATGCATTTCTGTCTATCCTCTAAGGGAGTGGAAGAGGCTGGCTGATAGTTTAGCTGCCAAAGCAGTAACCCCAGCTAACTTGAGAAAATTAAATCGTGCTATCTTTAGCTCTGCTTTCAGCGCCTCTTTTGATGGGCAAGGCAGGGTAACATTATCTTTTCCCTTACGCAACTATGCTGAGATTGGCGATACCGTGGTTGTTGTAGGCGCCAATAACTATGTTGAACTGTGGAATGAAGAGTTATGGAAGGTGGAGAAAGCCTCAGTTGAGGAACAAGCGTCTCAGATCATCGAGAGTTTTGGAACGTAGCTAATGAGTTTAACTATGTCTTTGCCTACTCATATACCTGTTTTGCTTAGTGAAGCTGTAGAAGGGCTACAGGCTCAGCCAGGAGGATGCTTTGTTGACTGTACCGTGGGCTTGGGTGGACACGCTGCCACCATACTAGAGAAGATCTCACCCTCGGGAAGGCTTCTAGGCATTGATGCTGACCCTGAAGCCATTGGGACAGCCCAAACTAAACTTAGCGACTATGGCAAGGCAGTTACCCTAGTCAATGACAACTTTGCTAATCTTGAGGCTATCTGTGTCGAATACCATTTCTATCCAGTTGATGGTATTCTTTTCGACCTTGGTGTCTCTTCTCTGCAACTGGATACAGCCCAACGTGGCTTTAGCTTTCAATCCGAAGCTGCTTTGGATATGAGGTTTAACTCCAGGCAAGGGCTAACTGCGGCTGATATTGTTAACACCTTCTCTGAGACGGAGTTAATCCACATTATCAAGAAATATGGGGAGGAGCGTCACTCACGGCGATTAGCTCGGCATATTGTCCAGAGTCGCCCTATTACTACCACTTCGGAACTTGCCCGAGTGGTGAAGCAAGTTCTGGGCGGGAAGCACGCCAAAATTCACCCTGCCACCAGGACTTTTATGGCACTTCGCATCGCGGTTAATAGTGAGTTGCAGAACCTAAAGTTGGCTCTCCAACAAGCTATTAAACTCCTTCGCCCTGGAGGGAGATTAGTGGTTATCAGTTACCACTCTCTCGAAGACCGCATAGTCAAAGAATTCATGCAACGCGAAGCCAGTAGCTGCATATGTCCACCGGGAACAGTAATATGTTGCTGTGGACATGTCCCCACCTTAAAGCTTATATCGAGAAAGGTTATCAAGCCATCTCCGTTGGAGGTAGAATCCAACCCGCGTAGCCGTAGCGCCAAGCTGAGGATAGCTGAGCGACTCAATTAAGCTAGGCATTCCTCAACAAGAAACAAAGGAGGTAAAAATGGCAAAGAAAATTATTTCAGCTATTGATGTAGGCACAACTAAAGTAGCTACCATTGTGGCTATTGCTAAGGCAGAAGACGACATCGAAGTTTTGGGAGTGGGAATCGCTCCTAGTCGTGGCCTACATAAAGGCATCGTGGTTAATATGGATGAAGCTAAGGAATCCATCGCCGAATCAGTGAGAGAAGCTCAAAGAGTTAGCGGCATACGCGTAGACTCTGTCTATGTTGGGGTTACTGGTAGGCATATAAGTAGCCTGAACAATCGGGGAGTAGTAGCTATACCACGGGAGGACCGCTTAGTGCGCCCCCAAGACCTTAAGAGGGTGCTATCTGCAGCTCGTAGCGTCCCTATCCCTGAGGGGAAAAAAGTACTCCACGCTATCCCTCGGTATTATGCCCTAGATGGGCAGGAGGGGGTAAAACAACCGGTAGGCATGCATGGATCCAGGTTAGACGTGGAAACCCATATCATCACTGCTTCGATAACCTCGGTGCAGAATTTGGTTAAGTGCATCCGCAGTATTGGTGTTGATGCTGAAGATCTGATTTTGGAGCCTTTGGCTAGCGGTGAGGCAGTATTAACCCCGGAGGAGAGGGAAGCCGGTGTTATTATGGCCGATATTGGCGGTGGCACTACGGATATAGCTGTATTTAAACGTGGCAACATCTACCATACTTCAATCATTCCGGTGGCCGGTTACCAGGTGACCAGTGATATTTCTATTGGCTTGGGCTTGCCTTTTAGTATAGCGGAAAAAATGAAGAAGGGACATGGCAACGCAATGCCAAGTCCGGAGGAAGTTGACCAGACAGCCCGAGTGGGCATCGAGAATGGCCATAGCGCATCTTACCGAGACCTATGCGACATTATCCGGGCCCGAATGGAAGAACTGCTGCAACTCATACTTCTGGAGATGCCCACCACTGATTATCAGACTTTGGTGCCTTGTGGTTTAGTGCTCACTGGTGGCACGGCTAATTTGTCAGGGCTTGATGAACTAGGGCGTGCGGTGTTAAAAATGCCAGTGCGTAAAGGCCAACCTTTGAGTGCAGGCGTTTATGGCATCTCCGATGTCCTTCACGACCCATCTTATGCTACCACTTTAGGACTGGTTCTATGGCAAGTGCGAGGCAAAGAGGGATCAGTTTTCCAAGTAAAAAGCGCTGGCATTTGGGGCAGCTTTGTAGGTTTCGTTAGAAAGCTGCTTCGCGCTTAGTTATGAAAGGAGGTTAGAATGGCAAAACAAATTTATACTCCATCACCAGCAAAAATTAAGGCTATAGGCATTGGCGGTGGCGGTTGCAATGCTGTCACACGTATGGTCCGTGAAGGAATAAAGGGGGTCGACTTCATTGCAATGAATACTGATGGCCAAGCGCTAGCTCTCACTGAAGCGCCTACTAGAATTCAACTAGGGGAGAAGTTGACTAAAGGGTTAGGTGCAGGTGGAGATCATAGAGTTGGAGCCAAGGCAGCTGAGGAAAGCCGTGGAGCAGTTGAAGAACTTGTTGAGGGTGCAGATATGGTGTTTGTTGCTGCTGGCATGGGTGGTGGCACAGGTACTGGCGGCGTTCCAGTAGTGGCCGAAGTAGCTAAACAGTCCGGTGCTCTCACCATTGCAGTAGTGACTAAACCTTTCACTTTCGAGGGAGCACATAGAACTCAAGTAGCTGAAGAGGGATTGGTTAACTTGAGCAACAAGGTTGATACGCTTATCATTATCCCTAATGACCGCCTCCTTCAGCTCTGCGATGCCAAAACCACCGTTGAAAATGGTTTTAAATTGGCTGATGATGCCCTTCTTTTGGGAGTTCAAGCTATCGCTGACGTAGTCACCGTTCCTGGGTTAATCAATCTTGACTTCGCTGATATTAAGTCGGTGATGAAAGATGCTGGCCCAGCCTGGATGTCCGTAGGCAAAGCCAGCGGGCAAAATCGCGCTGCTGAAGCTGCTAAAGCTGCCTTGGCTAGCCCATTGCTCGATGTATCCGTTAGCGGAGCCAAGGGTGTGCTATTTAATGTCACTGGGGGCTCGAGCCTTACTCTATTCGAATGCGACGAGGCTGCTCAGATAATTAGCCATGCGGTGAGCCCTAATGCCAACATAGTATTTGGAGTGGTGTTTGACCCCAATATGGATAGCGAAGTTCGAATTACTGTTATTGCTACAGGCTTTGTCACCCAGTATAGCAAAGGAGGAATATCTGGTGCCGAGGAACTTCGTCGCCTTATAAAAGGCAGTAGCGATGCTCTCGATGTTCCTTCCTTCTTGCGTCGTGCTCAGCCCTTTCCTGCTCCTCCTTTAACAAGGGGTGTAGTTACTCCAGAGCCAACCAAGATTTATCGGCAGTAGCCCTTAAACCTCATCAGAAAAGGGGGTAGCTGGAGCTACCCCCTTTTCTGTCATAAAAAATATGCGGAGGCTGAGATACATGGGTAACACTCGCGGTATGATTAGTAATGATACT
>CAZQDF010000165.1:0-4324 GCA_964592065.1 uncultured Dehalococcoidales bacterium
TATGCCTTCGAATCACCCTCTCAATCTTCCAGGTAGAGATCTCCTCAGAATATTCCTTCTCATAGAGAACCTTTAGCTTTTTCTTGCCATAGTAGGGATATCTCTTTCTTAAGCGCCTTATCCTCTCTTCCTGGATGAGGGTCACTTCCCAGTTTTCCTTATGGCAAGGGGCTTTAGAGAGGAGTGCGGTTTTCTCGATTCACTCTTGAGGCTTTCCTTTCCTCTTTGTTCAAATTTTTTCACCCATTTACGAATTACATTGCGGGAAGTGTGCCATAGCTTGGCTGCCTGTGAACTGCTCCCCCCAATAAATTATTACCAGGGTAATAATCTCCTGACGCAAAAACACTCCGTGCTATTTTTATCCCCAGATGTTAAAATTTGTAGTCCTCGGCTATCCTTAATATTAAGAAGCAGACTGGAGAGAAACTATGATAAGAGCTGCAATCGTGGGAGCAACGGGAATCGTTGGTCAGCAATTTCTAGTTGCCCTGAAAGACCATCCCTGGATTGAAGTTACTGCACTTGCTGCCTCCGAGAGGTCAGCAGGACGCAGCTATAAAGCAGCAATAACCGATGCTTCATCTGGGGCCCTGCGCTGGTTTTGCGAGGAGCCTCCAGTGGAAGAAGTTATGGAAATGCCAGTCCATAATGCCACTGAAATGGATGTCTCTGCCATAGACATCGTCTTTTCCGCTATAGAGTCTGCCCCGGCGAAAATCCTCGAACCGAAATTCGCCGTTGACAAACCTGTTATAAGCACGGCCTCAGCTTTCCGTTATGATGACGATGTACCCATTCTAATCCCGGGCATCAACTCTGAACATGCCAGAGTGCTCCAAGTTCAGAGAAAATCACGTGGGTGGAAAGGTTTCATTACACCTATTCCCAACTGCACCACCGCTGGTCTGGTAATAACACTAAAACCAATATACGAGACCTTCGGCCTAAATGCTGTCGTAATGACTTCGATGCAAGCTATGTCTGGAGCAGGCCGAAGCCCTGGAGTGCTAGGCCTCGATATTCTAGACAATGTCATTCCCTTTATTCCAGGGGAAGAGGAAAAGGTACAGCGGGAAACACAGAAAATCCTGGGCAATTTTGAAGGCAGTTCAATAAGTCCAGCGAAATTCGACCTAAGTTGCACCTGCACCCGTGTTAATGTGCGGGAAGGACACACAGAATCGGTCTTCGCCTCTACTCAGAAAGTCTGCGAGGTAGAGGATATCGCAAGAGCGATGAGGGAATTCGTCGGTTCATCCGGCGAAGCCGACCTGCCTTCAGCCCCCAAGCATATGATAATCGTGCACGAAGACCCGTTCAGGCCCCAACCTCGACTTGACCGTGATGCCGAGGATGGCATGGCCACCGTGGTCGGTAGAATCAGGAAGGACGTTGCTCTAGAAAATGGCATCAAGTATCTCCTGGTATCCCACAACACCAAGATGGGAGCGGCTAAAGGCGCAGTCCTTGTAGCTGAACTCCTTATCAGAGATGGATATATCTCTTAGATGCTGAGCTAAGAGGTCCAAATCCTCTCGCCCCAATTCTTTCTTCCTTCCACTTGTCCATCTCACTGTTTTGTCAACTTACACCAAATTGGTTACACTTATTCATATAGTCAAACTTAAGACCTAGGAAAAATGTAGAACAAAATGGCAATCGTAAAAACATCGCCAAAAGAGCAGATCCTGATGCTTAAGGAAATGCGAGGGAAGTTAAGATTAAGAACGGACAGAAGATAAGCCTGTAGCAAACTCTACTGGTGCCAGATAGCCTGCTGGGCTATCTGGCTGGTAGCTACTGTCCTCTTGCCCCAAAACTTCCGCACCAACCTGCGTCTCATCACCATTCTGGAAGATTTCACGGTAAAGACATTCATCGTGTAATTCACCATTGAAGCTCTCTATGTAGATATAGCTAATGCTGTGCTCTTCTTTGCCTCAAACCGTGTAGCTTCATAACTGGGCATACACTGAGTGTCGATGGTGGATATGCTATGGTTTAATCTGAATATTGCAGTAACAAGCAGGTAGCAAATAAGTAAGAGGTGTCGCTATGGCAAAGACATTACAAGAAAGGGGATATCCGGTAATTGATGTTCACGGGCATCACGGGAATCTCAGAGCATTAAGTGATGGTAATCCAAGCATGTTGCCGCCAATTACCTGGCAGTAAATCACTTTAGAGAGATACTTCAGACGCCACGAACTGGCTACAGAGCGGCTATTAGAGACTCTCACCAGCGAGGAGGAAATGATAGAACCACTTAAGGAATATGGTGTGCACTTCTATACCGTGGCCTGGACAGCTCCTACTGGCAGTGGAGATAGGGCAAACTAACGATTATATAATCCAGGGCAGAGGCATATACTAATCTCGTGGGTATAAATAATGCGGCTACTGATTCTCCCGAGCTCAAAATAATAGTGATTCGCTTTTGTGATTCCTTTATAGAGGCAGCGGAGTTGGTTTGTATGCACAAGGGGAATGTTTTTGGGAGACCTCTGGAGCCTTGCCACAGTATTTTCTTAAAAGGATAGTTCATGATATAAATACTCGCTTCGAACCAAGTTTATGTTTGGTAGTGAATATTCCTATTTTCGTCTGGTAGAGGATATTCTTGAGGGGTGGGAAAGAGATTCTCAGTTTCGAAAGGGGGTACTGAGTTGCTTTTCCACAAGAATGCCTTAAATATTTTGGCCGATAGCTTTTAAAATATCGGAGTTGTCCTGAGTCCCCGGAAGGTACTTTATTAACACAAAGCCTTTTCTCCCTAAGCAGTGAATAAGAGCAAGAAAAAGTTTTGCCAAGAAAGGAGAGAGTAATGACAATTGATAAAATTTGCATAATAGGAACGGGCAATTTCAGTGAAGGGCTCAGCAAAGTAGTTTCCAGAGCCGGCATAAAAAGCATTATAAGAGACGTTACCAAAAACTTTGCCGAGGAGCTTAAAGATGTTCAACTGGCCATTGAAGCTCTGCCCGAGAATTTAGCTCAGAAGAAGGAAACTCTTCGAGAACTTGACAGAATTTCGCCTAAAGATGTTGTATTAGCTTCAACTACAGCTTATTTGAGCATCACTGAAATAGGAGTGGCGACAGAAAGGCCAGATAAAGTTATCGGCTTTAATTTTTGGCCTTATGACCCAGAAGCAAAGTTGGTTCAGATAACCAAGGGTATTGAGACCTCAGATGCAACCTATAAAGATTGTAAGAGCTTTGCGGAAAATATTGGTAAGACGGTGGTTACCGTCAAAGACTCTCCGGGGCTTATTTTAAATCGAGTTTTAGCATCAATGATTAATGAAGCTGCTTTTGTACTGTCATATGGCATTGCCAGCTGTGATGATATAGATAACATGTTAAAACTAGGAGCTAATTTCCCTAAGGGCCCGTTAGAGTATGCTGACTATTTAGGTTTAGACAATGTTCTCAATACGTTGGAGCTACTTTATAGAGAGTTAGGGCCTCAGTATCGCCCTTGCCCACTCCTTAAGAAAATGGTTGCAGCTAAGATGTTAGGTAAGAAGACAAAGAAAGGGTTCTATCAGTATGAATAGGAGGATATCATGGAACTGAAGTGTACTATCTATAAAAAGGAAAAAAACATAGCCACTATCACTATAAATAGGCCCGCTAAAAGAAATGCCTTGAACCGGGAAAGCAGAGAGGAACTTATTCAGATTTTAGAGGATGTGAGGTCCGATAAAAATATTAGGGTGCTTATTCTCACCGGGGCAGGGGAAAAAGCTTTCATCTCAGGTTCAGATATTACTGAACTTAAGGAGTTAAGCCCACTTCAAATGCAGGAATTTATGGCTACCATCGGCCAGCAACTATACACCGATTTTGAGAACTTAGACATCCCATTGATTGCTAAGATCAACGGCTTCTGCTTAGGGGCTGGGCTAGAATTAGCCATGTGTTGTGACTTACGAATAGCCTCAGAGAATGCAAAGTTAGGCCAACCAGAATTGAATCTTGGCATTCTTCCTGGTGGAGGAGGAACTCAAAGATTACCTCGTTTAGTGGGAGTTGGTAAGGCAAAGGAGCTTATCTATGGCGGGGATCTCATAGATGCTAAAGAAGCGGAAAGGATCGGATTGGTAAACAAAGTAGTACCATTAGATAAGCTTGATGAAACAGCCAAGGAACTAGCAGGCAAGATAACGAGTAAAAGCCCGATAACTATTAAGCTGGCAAAAAAGGCGATAAATAAAGGAATGCAAGCACCATTGGACGTTGGGCTTGGCTATGAAGTAGGAGCTCAATGTCTTTCTTTCTCCACTGAGGATCATCTTGAGGGGCTTAATGCTTTCTTA
>CAZQDF010000166.1:0-4308 GCA_964592065.1 uncultured Dehalococcoidales bacterium
GATAACGCTGGTCATACAGTGATTAATCCCTATGGTGAATTTCGGCTACATCTTATACCTTCAGGCATCTTTTACCCCCAGATAACTTGTATTATAGGCAATGGCGTAGCTATTAACCCAGCAGTGCTTCTTAGAGAAATAGACGGTCTCCAAAATCGCGGTGTGAATGTAAGTCGCCTCTTTATCAGTAATCGTGCCCACATAATTATGCCTTATCATACACTTCTCGATGGGCTGGAAGAGGAAAGACGCAGTAAAGGAGCTTTAGGAACCACACGCAGAGGGATTGGCCCTGTATTTGCTGATAAAGCGGCTCGTTTAGGGATCCGTGTTGGAGATTTATTAAATAAAGATATATTTTTTAGCCGCCTAAAGTCAGCTCTTGAACTCAAAAATGCCATTTTGACAAAGGTATATCAAGTTTCGCCTCTGTCATTGGAAGAAATCTATGAGCAATATTGTCATTATGGAGAGCAGTTAGCACCTTTCATTCGGGAGACTAGCACTGTGATTCACCAAGCATTAATGAAGAAGGAGTTAATCTTATTAGAAGGAGCTCAAGGGGCTTTGCTTGATCCTGACTTTGGCACCTATCCTTACGTAACCTCCTCTTCGCCATTAGCTGGGGCAGGAGCTATTGGAGCAGGCATCAGCCCTAGGGCAATGGATCGCATCATTGGTGTATTCAAAGCTTATATTACCAGGGTTGGCAGTGGGCCTATGCCCACTGAGCTAAAGGAGGAAGTTGGTAATTTGATACGGGAAAGGGCTCACGAATATGGTGCTACTACAGGAAGACCACGACGCTGTGGTTGGTTTGATGCTGTAGCTGGTCGTTTCAGCAGTCAAATAAGTGGCTTTAGTGGTATAGCTTTAACCCACCTTGATGTTTTCGATGGCTTCCCCTCAATTAAAATATGCACTGCTTACAAATCTGATGACAAGATTTTAAATTCCTTTCCCAGTGATTCAAGCATTCTAGAGAGATGCCAACCCGTGTATGAAGAATTACCTGGCTGGCAAGGGCCAATAAGTGGAATTCGCAGCCTTAACAAGCTACCATCCGAGGCTCGCCATTACATAACTAGGCTTAAACAGCTACTCTCCTGCCCTATTAATTTTGTTTCGACAGGCCCAGAGCGGGAGCAAATGATAATGGTAAGACCAATTATTTCTAGCTAGCTTTGGTTGGAATAGGTAGGTCAATCTTATAGTTTCTTAGTGTTGCTCGGATAATCTCAGCTGATTTTTTGTCAGGCTCTATTAATGGTAGACGAGGCTTACCTACCCTAAAACCTAGATAATTTAGAGCATATTTAATAGGCATGGGGTTGGGGATAACGAACAAAGCATCTATCAAGGGCAGTAAATGACGATGAATGTTGGCTGCCTTCTGGTTTTCGTGGTTAAGGAATTTCTCTATCATATCTTTTATTTGAATTCCTATTAGATGAGAGGCCACACTGACCACACCGTACCCACCCAAAGCAAGTATAGGCAAGGTATCACCATCGTTGCCACTATAAACCAGGAAGTCGTCACTGGTTCCTTGTATAATCTTGGCTATCTGAGCAAGGTTAGCACTAGCTTCCTTTATGGCAACGATATTATCCACTTGGCTCAGCTTGATTACTGTATCGGCAGCGATATTAGTAACTGTGCGTGATGGCACATTGTAAATGATGCAGGGTAAGGTAGTAGCCTCGGCAATAGCCTTAAAATGCTCAAATAAGCCTTGCTGGGTTGGGCGATTGTAATAAGGGATTACTAAGAGGCAAGCATCAGCACCAAGTTTCTCTGCCTCTTTAGTTAGTTCTTGGCTTTCTCTAGTGTTATAGTTGCCTGTCCCGGCTACTAATGTTCCACGGTTAGCTATTGCTGACTTGATTTCAGAGAAGAGTTGTAATTTTTCTTCACGCCTAAGGGTAGGGGATTCCCCAGTAGTGCCGGAAACTACTAGCCCATCGCTGCCAGAATTCAGCAAAGATAAGGCCAAGTTCTTAGCTTGGTGGTAATCAATCTCGCCCTCAGTGGTGAAAGGCGTAACCATAGCTGTTAATAGGTGGCCTAGTTTGTTCATCTCAAACTCCTTGTCCTTCGTTGGATGGTGAACTAGTGAGTGAAAGTCTCAGCTTTCTGTTGGAGCTTATCCATCCCATTCTTACCCCTTCCTCGGCAACCTGCAGAGCGTTTAACGCCGCTCCCTTACGCAGATTATCAGCTACTATCCACATAACTAACCCATTGTGGTGAGAAACGTCTTTCCTGATTCTGCCCACAAATATATGATCTGACCCACTAGAGGCCCAAGGCTGAGGATAGATACTAACACTAGGATCATCGAGGATTCTTATCCCAGGTGCTTGAGCTAGGATTTTTCTTGCCTCGTCTGGAGTGATATGTGAGCTAAATTCCACATTCACTGCTTCGCTATGTCCAAAGTAAACAGGAACTCTGACACAGGTGGCCGAAATAGCTATGTCCTTGGCATGCATTACTTTTCGCGTTTCTTCTACTAAACTTTGTTCTTCCTTAGTATATCCATTATCCAAAAAGACATCAATTTCCGGCAACAAATTGAAGGCTATTTGATGAGAAAAAACGTGAGGACAAACATGACGTCCTTCTAAGATTAGCTGTGCCTCACTTGTTAGTTCCTTTAAAGCAGCGTCGCCACTGTCTGAAACTGATTGATAGGTGCTGACTACTATTCGTTTTATAGGATTAACCTTATGTAAGGGATAAAGAGCTATTACTAACTGGGTTACGGAGCAATTAGGATTGGCGATTATCCCTTTATGGCATTTTATATCTTCCGGGTTCACCTCAGGAACTACTAGAGGGACTGATGGTTCCAGCCTAAAAGCAGAGCTATTATCAATGACTACTGCTCCAGCTTCGGTAGCCAGGGGTGATAATCTCCGGCTAATCTCAGCGCCAGTGGAGAAAAAGGCAATATCGACACCATGAAATATCTCTGGTCTAGCTTCCACAACCTCAATTCTACGGTGGTTAAAGAAGAGTTTTGTGCTTGCAGGATACTTAGAGTCTAGCAACTGAATCGAAGCTACTAGAAAACTCCGTTGTTGCTCAAGTACCTTAATAAATTCTTGTCCTACAAGCCCAGTGGCACCGACAATAGCTACCCTGAAACCTTTCATGGTATTTCCCTACAACTTAAGTAAAGAATCCAGGCCATAAACTAACCCCTTGTGTTTTGTCACTTCCTTAATCGCTAAAATGACGCCAGACATATAGCACTCTCGGCTTATAGCTTCATGGCGCAAGCTTAGGGTCTCACCTGCCTCGCTGAATATGACTTCCTGTCCCGCCATAAATCCTGGTAAGCGGAGGCTATGAATAGCTATGCCGTCCATTTGTCCACCCCTAGTATTGCTGATTATTTCCCTTTCAGCTTTGGTGTGAATAAAAGGTTTACCATGCGTTTGAGACATAGCTCTTGCTGTGGCTATAGCGGTTCCTGAAGGGGCATCAATTTTTTTAGCATGGTGCATTTCCATAATCTCAGCATGATCGAAGAACTTAGCAGCAAACCTTGCCAAGTGGATTAAGAGTGATGCTCCCAGGGAAAAGTTAGGAGCTACCACAGCTCCGACTTCATTAGCTTGGCATAGCTGCTCAATTTCTGCCAAATCCTCCTCAGAAAGGCCTGTGGTTCCTATAACCAGATTGACTTTTTGCTTAGTAGCGATGCGAGCAGCAGCTAGGCAGGCTTCAGCGTTAGTGAAATCTACTACTACATCAGGATTGCAACTCTTCAACAGGGAGCCTAAATTAGAAGAAAATGGCACTAATTCTGAGATCTTAGGTAGAGGGAGGTATTGTTGAGTTACTTCTTTTTCCACAGCACCAACTATCTTTAATTCAGGCTCACGGACTATCGCCTTGGTTACCTCTTGCCCCATCTTACCTAAAGCGCCATTAATAACTACTCTTGTTGATTCCATATTTCCACCTTAAATTTCAAGCTCTAAACAAATTCAAATTCCTTAAATGTTTAGGATTTTGTATTTAGTGCTTAGGAATTCTCCTTATGTGGATGGAAGGTAGGAGAATGTTTTGATTTTTCTTGTCCTCGATGTTTGGCGGCTGAGGTATCTTTTACCCCAGCACCAGGCAGGGGAGAAAGTCCCTCAAATACTGCTTTGCGCGACAAGTTTATTCTGCCCAAGTTGTCAATTCCAAGAACCTTTACCATCATTTCATCGCTTACTTTGGCTACTTCTTCAACTTCATGCACACGGTAGTTAGCAAGCTCGCTAATATGGACTAGGCCTTCCTTCCCGG
>CAZQDF010000167.1:0-4283 GCA_964592065.1 uncultured Dehalococcoidales bacterium
AATGTATCGGAGCTTGTTTAGCAAAATGAATTTTGTTTCTATCACCTTCAGCGACTATAGTATTGGAGCGATGGGCACAGATGGACAAATTTTGAGAGGGAGAAGGTTTCGCCTCAGCCCTCCTTTTGCTTTTGGAGAAGTTGTGATGGAGGGGTTTGGTTATTCCCCACAGAAGGCGGAAATGCTTCGATCAAAATTGAGTTTGTAATTTAGTTGTCGAAGTGAAACCTTCCAAAAAAATTTGCCAATATACAGAAGATGATTATTATGAGTGGCTGAAGGATAACTTTAAGTCTTTCTTCAATCATAGTAGCCCTGATTGGGAGTGGATAAGGGAGAGGGTCAAAGCTTTAAATTAAATTTATGAACGAAGTGAAGCAATCTATGGTATCCTACTTTAAGATTGCTCCGGCTGATTTCGTCAGCCTCGCAACTACAGGCAAGGAATCTTGTTCCTCGCAATGACATAGTGCAGTTATTTTTGCAGGATACTATAATTAACTTTGGGGGACTCTTTTCTTTGGTAAGCAACGCTAATGAAAAACACAGCTATTGCCAAAGTATTCGGTGATATTGCTGACCTCCTGGAGCTTAAGGGGGAGAACACCTTTAAGATTCGTGCTTATCAGAAGGCAGTTCGGGCCATCGAGCATTATCCCAAGGAAATAAAGATTATGATTGAGGAAGGTGAGGACTTGCGAAATATTCCTGGCGTGGGTGAGGCAATAGCTAAAAAGACCACTGAACTGGTGACCACTGGCAAGCTGGGTTATTATGAGAATCTAAAGGCTGAGTTTCCCGAGGGGATAACCAATCTCCTGGCTATCCCAGGAATCGGTCCTAAGACAGCTAACAGGCTTTCTGGTGAATTAGGTATAAGTTCAGTTGATGCATTGGAGCAGGCAGTCAAGAGTGGGCAAGTAACCAAGCTTTTCCGCCTTGGTGACAAGACCGCTGATAATATGCTTCAGCAAATTCAAGCCCTGCGCCGCAAGGACCAGCGTACCCCTATTGGTGAGGCTCTGCCCATCGTAGAGGAAATCCTCGGCGCTCTCTGCTTTGTTCCTGGGGTAAGAAATTTGACCGCTGCCGGCAGTTTGCGTCGGTTTAGGGAAACGTTGGGCGATATTGACCTTATGGGCACTGCTGATAACCCCAAGGAGGTTATAGATGCTTTTGTTGCCTTGCCTCGTGTGGGACAAGTGCTGGCTCAAGGGTCAACTAAGGCAAGCGCCATCGTTTCTGGTGGATTGCAAGTTGACTTGAGAATGGTGGAGCACGACTCCTTTGGCTCTTTGCTCCAGTATTTCACTGGTAGCAAGCAACACAATATTTCCCTGCGGGAAAGAGGGCGGAGGCAGGGTTTAAAGCTGAGCGAGTATGGAATAACTACTATAGCTACAGATAAGCTGGAAAAATTTGCCATAGAGGAGGAGTTCTATTATCGGCTTGGACTTCAATATATCCCACCAGAACTCAGGGAAGCTCAAGGCGAGGTAGAGATAGCTGAGCAAGGAGCTATACCAAAGCTGGTGGAATTAGCTGATATAAAGGGAGACCTCCACATGCATACCGATTGGAGCGACGGACATAACTCCCTCGAAGAAATGGCTCTAGCTGCCAAGGAACTAGGCTACCAGTATATAGCAATTACTGACCATTCTGGTGGACGAGGCATTGCCCATGGACTTGATGCGGAGAGGGTGAGGAAACAAATGGCTGAAATCAGGGCGCTTAATGAGTGCTTAAGTGGAATCCGTGTGTTCAGCGGCATCGAAGTTGATATTAAGGCAGACGGGAGTCTGGATTTGCCACATCAAATCCTGTCTGACTTAGACATAGTGATTGCTGCTGTGCACTCTGCCATGAATCAAAGCGAGGAAAGGATGACAAAAAGGGTATTAAGTGCTATAGAGGACCCAGATGTTGACATAATAGCTCACCCGACTTGCCGCCTCTTAGGTGAGCGTGAGCCTATAGCCATAGATTTAGAAGCTATTATTCGGGTGGCAGCTAAGAACAACAAGATTCTGGAAGTTAACGCCATGCCTCAGCGCCTTGATTTAAATGATATTCATGCCTTTCGAGCTAGAGACTTAGGGGTAAAGCTTGCTATTGAGACCGACGCTCATAGCATCACCCATCTGAGCTTTATGAGGTTTGGCATTGGCGTAGCCCGCAGAGCTTGGTGCGAACCAAAGCATATTTTAAATACTTTACCTTTGGGAGAATTGCTTTCCTTTTTAGGTAGGAATAAATGACCAAGGTTTTAGCTCTTTTTGATTTGGACGGCACATTAGCCCATGGGGGTGTTTGGGAAGGATTTCTCAAGTATTATCTCAAGCATAAAAAGAAGAGAGTTTGGATATTAGTATTTTGGGCTACGCATTCAGCCTTATGGTTATTAAGCCAGTGCAAGCTGTACAGCGGAGGGAAATGCAGGGTGAAGTGGATGGAGGATTTAAGCGGCATCTTTAAAGGGGCGAGCAGGGAAGAGGTACTAGAAATCTTTCACTGGGTCGCCGATAACTATCTATTTGAATCATTGCGCAGCGATGTCGTTGAAATTCTGCATCAACATAAACAAAGTGGGCATATAGTCGTAATTGTCTCTGCCACCTTTAGCGAGCTCCTGAAAGTTATCGGGCAAAAATTAGGTGTGTCCAACATAATTGGTACAAAGCTTGAGATGATTGAGGGTAGATATACTGGCAAAATTATCAAACCTCTTTGTTTTAGTGAAAATAAAGCCAAGTTGCTCAAGGAATTCATTGAGCGAAATGGACTGGAAATAGATAGTTCCGCAAGCTTCGCTTATGCTGATAGCATCTTCGATGTCCCCCTATTGAAGTTAGTAGGAAATCCAGTAGCAACTTATCCTGATATATATTTGCGCCATTTCGCTGAGCATAACGCCTGGCAAATATTACCTTGAGTCTTTGGTACCCGCAGAGATATAATGCAAAGGCGAGGAGATGGTTACAGTGTCCATGGGCGATGCTCAGGCAATTCAACAACTAAAGAGTGCCATCGCCGAAGGCAGGCACTGGTATGTGGCTCTACTTGAGGCTATCAAACTATGGGCCAGCACTGAGGAGGATTATAACGGGCGGCATTACAAGTACCTTATTGATAATGAGGCCTTTGACTGGTTAATTTTAGCTGAGAGGTTGTGTGAAGAGGCTGATGGGCTTATTCCTGAAAAAGAACGGAGCGACCTCCTATTCTTTGACCAAGCACCCATAGAACTAACTAAAGACGAGTTTAAAAATCTGATCGGTGCCTCTAAATACCAAGCTTATCTTAACTATCTTTATGGCATCCTCGCGGAAGAATTTCTGATTTTAGCTATAACTGAAGAAATCCGCAAGAGGCAAAGAGTCTTGGGGTTGGTTAATGACGATGGCGTGGTTGATGAGGCTTATCAACGCATTTATGGTGCTACCCAGGAGGAATTATTAAGACGTTTTAGAAAAGAGAGGCATTATCCTCAGCTCAGATCTACAAGCTTAAGCGAACTTAATGAACTTACCTATTGGTTATTTAAATATCGTGTAAAAACACGTGATAAATCCTGCGTGGCTAGCGATACCAAGAAAGCGCTGGCGAAGTTGCACGGACTATTGAAGTTAAAATCTGAATTGGCTGGCTCTTTATCCTCCCGCCCCTCGGCAGATAAGGAGTGATGTAGGGAGGGTTCCTCGCTCCCTCACTCCCTAAGTCCTAATTCCTAAGCTCTAGACAAATTCAAATTTTCAATGCTCTAAATTCAGAATGCTTTGGTCATGTTGGTTTTAATATTATCTAGGATTTCGTATTTTCACATTACCCTTACGCCCCTCGACAGATAAAGGGTGGGGTGGACAAGGGCCGCCTTCCATTTGCTCCTCGCCAGATAAAGAATAGCCTGGAAAGGCATCTTTTCTAATCCTCTCCTCTCAAGGGAGAGGAACTTTGAAGGAATTAATCTTCTCGTTCGTTGGGAGGGGCAAGTTGACATAATTCTTGGTGCAGTCTTTTAAGCTTATCTTCAAGCATATCAAGTTTTTGTTTTTCCTTTTCAATAATGTGTGGTGGCGCTTTGGTTAAAAAGGCACTGTCCCTTAACCTGGCATCGATCTGGATAACTCTAGCTTTGGTTATTTCGCTTTCTTTTGCCAGCCGCTGTTTTTCAGCCACCCTATCTACCATACCAGCCCAAGGCAAAAGCACCTCAGCTTCTTTTAACACTAAAACGAGCGCTTCCTCTTTTTCGGGCTTTCTTTCTTGGTGGCTAAGGATAG
>CAZQDF010000168.1:0-4265 GCA_964592065.1 uncultured Dehalococcoidales bacterium
TCGCACCTGTCTATTGTAGCCGGGAGCCATCACTATTTCTTATTCCATATACTAAAACATCGAAATGTGTAGCTATACTAGGGCGCTCTCACTATAGTTATAAAAACCCATGGTTTCTGGTGCGTTTTAGGCTGAGGTCACGGCTAGTGCAACCGCAGCTAGATACCTAACAACTCAAAGAGGTTTTGCCGGGTGAGCTACATCACGTGTGTGATCTGGCGATGCATATAGAGAACTACATATTAGCTACATAGGCCGGCTATCGCTCCCGATTTACGTAGCTCATGTCGTACTGGGCATTGGTTTGCTTGATGCTTTTGGTCAACTCCAGAATAAGACGCTGGCCTTTTCTGTCATAACCGCCGTTCCCTTCTCTCATTTCTGGCAAAAAATATTTGCTCATGGCTCTCTTAAATGGGTTATACTCAAGCTAACCGGGTAAGCAGCAAACAATGAGCCAGATTGTTTGCCTAGGGGATCCTATATCATTTCAATAGCCTCATTATCGCCCCGCCAGAACTGCTTCCCTCTCCAAAATTGCGATTACATTCTGTAGGAACAATATTTTACTCCTATTTTATGGTATTGATAGGACTAGCAATAACTCGAGACTCATATGTTGGGTGGTAAAGCCTGAAAATTAGTGGTAGCGCATACCGGATTCGAACCGGTGATCTCCTCCTTGAGAGGGAGGTGTCCTAGGCCTCTAGACGAATGCGCCACACCTGCTCATAATAACAAAAGCTTCAGAGAGTTCACAACTTCCAAAGCTGAAAGTTCACAAGTCGTCTTTGCACGAGAGCTATTTGATGGGTCCCTCAACTCTCGTCCATCTGGAATAAATAAAATAGCCGTTGAATCCTACCTTTACGCCTTAATGATTACGTCCCCAGTAATCCATTCAGAAGGCATAGCTACCCAGACAACAGCGAAAACTCCTACCACTGATACTTAACCTTCCATCAGTAGGCTTAACTGCTTTTATTTTGTCGGCCTGAACTCAGCGGTAAATGGTGAGCTTCTTGCACATTACTGTAGCATGGTGGATGATAAGTACAGGGAAAGCCTTGACACCATCAGCACCTGTGCCCATAATTCCTTAGGGAGAGCTGTATAGCAGAAAAGAAGCCACTAACAAACTAGAACTATCTGAACAGCATGTCCGCCATCTTTTGGCCAAGGGAGAGATAGAATGACCAAATCAATCAAGATAATACTATGGATAATCTTGGGGCTGCTAATTGCCACACCATCCGCGCTGGCATCGTTAACGAATATGCAGGTAGCTGTCAGTATCCGTTTCCACTTCATGATAGCCGCTAGCATCTCAATACTTGCTCTCGGAATAGCAATACTATACTTGGCTACCAGGACGGTTACGCAGAAGGGACTCAAGCGGTATTTATTGCAAGCTGGCGCATCAGCCGTTGGTATGGTTTTCTTTATCATGTTGCACAATTTTCTAACGCCGTTCTTTGACGAGGAACCCGTCACGTTTATTATGGGCATATTTGTGTGTCCAATAACCTTCATAATAGGCACGGTGAAGGCATTTAGATTGAAGTCGCCCCAGATACTTAATGAAAAAACCTAAGAGAACAAGGGGTAAAAGAAGATGACGCAATGCGAAATAGCTGAAGGGCTAGGAGCCTCCAAGAGCTATCTTAGCATGATTTTGTCAGGCCAAAGCAAGCCAAATTCAGAGTTTGCACCAAGGCTTAGTTCACTGGGAATTGTGAACTCCAAAGCTAAATTATCCTTCAGAGGGAGCTGTCCTTGGCATCTAGACGAATGCGTCTTATCGCTAGAAAGCATTCCGGTGTAAAATCTTCTCCAAGCTCTTCTTAGGAACATGCAGGGTACCACGATCATCTTTCCAGTATTCAGTAGAGCCATCAAATGGTTCCTCTACAGGGCTTTCATCAGGATAGCCCAGAGCTAGAGCCAATGCAATCTCGTAATCATTAGGAACATTCAGCACTGCTGCCAATCTATCATGGTCAGCGCTACCAATACAACAAGAACCAATACCTTCTTCCAGGGCAACCAATATCATATTTTCTACCGCTAAGCCAACATCATGCACCGAAAATGATATCCCGAGGTTCTTATTTTTGAGTATGACAATATATGCTCTGGGCCTGCTGCCCATCGGCGGAATTCCTTGCGACCCAAGAGAGGCTGCCCATTTTAACAAGGTGTGGAATACCCTATCCAACAACTGTTCATCATCTACAATGATGTACTCTAAAGGTTGCAAGTTAGCCGCTGATGGAGCTAGCCTGGCAGCATTCACACATTTTTCCAGAATTTCATAAGGGACAGCTACTTGTTTAAAACGTCTAATTGACCGGCGGCTAATGGCTAACTCATATATACTCATTGGTTTCTAAATACTCCTTTACAAATAATAAACTGGGGATCCAGGATTCGAACCTGGCCTAACTGATCCAGAGTCAGTCGTCCTACCGCTAGACTAATCCCCAATCGGTTTAATTATAGCTGGATGGTGGCTGGTGAATCAAGAAGTTGAGTCAGTTAAGCCCTTATTGCTATACTTGAGAAGGAGTTTCATATGACTAATTGGGATGACTGCCAGAAAGCTTTAGGCATATCTTTTAGCGATGAGCCTCTGCTTAAGCAAGCTTTTGTCCACAGCTCTTACCTTAATGAAAATCCCGACTTCATTCTGCCCAGCAACGAGCGGCTGGAATTTCTGGGCGATGCCATACTTGATTTCATAGTGGCTGAAAGGATATATAGCGAGTTCCCTGAGCTACCTGAAGGAGAGCTAACTACAATTCGTTCTTCACTAGTTTGCCGTGAAACCTTAGCCCAGGTGGCTTTTTCACTCAAACTCGGCGATTGGCTCCTGTTGGGGGAAGGCGAGGATGCAAGTGGAGGCAGAATGAGACAAAGCAACCTGGCAAATGCCGTGGAAGCACTAATTGGAGCCATATACCTCGACCAAGGCTTAGTTAAAGCTAAGGAATTTGTCTTCAGGCGGCTTGAGCCAACAGTGGAGAAGATAAAAACAGGAAAAACGATTCCAAACTACAAAGCTTTATTACAGGAGTTGGTTCAAAAGGAAAAGAGGGCAACGCCTCTTTACCATCTGGTGGCAGCTACTGGCCCTGACCATGATAGGCAATTCACAGTAGAAGTCCTAACAGAAGGTGAAGTGTTGGGTAGAGGTACGGGAAAGAATAAGAAAGCCGCCGAGACGGAAGCGGCGAGGTTAGCCTGGAAAAATTATGGAGAAAAAAAAGACCTCCCAACATCATCCCTTGCCTAGTGAGGGATATGAGGCATAGCTATGGGTAAACGAGATTATAGGTGGAGAGAGTCAAAAAAAACCAAGAAGAGCGCTAAGAAGACAAAAGCAATCTCCGAACTTATGCCGCCCACGGAGGTAGAGGTAGTAAAGAGGAAGAGGAAACCAAGCACTGAGGAGTGGGTAGAATAGGGAATGAAGGCCTCCCGGCATTCACCCCTTATCTGGCGAGGTAGATGTGGCAGCATACCTAGAACTTTACCACAGAAGCGAACTGAAGGGGCGAGTAGAAGCGGCCAAATCCTTACTGGAGAGTTGTCCTGTTTGCCCTCACTGTTGTGGCATCAACCGCCTTGAGGGCGAGATAGGTAAGTGTCGCACATCTAGCGAAGCTATGGTATCCAGTTACGGTCCTCACTTTGGCGAAGAATCGCCCTTAGTAGGCAAACAGGGCTCAGGCACCATATTCTTTACTAATTGCAATTTGAGATGCATTTTTTGTCAAAATTACTCCATAAGCCAGCTAGGTGAAGGTGAGAAGGTGAGCAAAGAAGAGCTGGCTTACATGATGCTTTCTCTTCAAGCTCAAGGATGCCACAACATAAACTTGGTATCCCCAACCCATGTAGTGTCCCCAATTCTTGAAGCACTGGAGATAGCCATAGAGTCAGGATTGCACCTTCCACTGATATATAACTCTGGTGGCTACGACTCATTAGAAACCTTAAAGATGCTTAACGGCGTTATTGATATTTACATGCCCGATATGAAGTATAGCGATGAAGAGATTGCTAAAGAGTTCTCAGGAATTGGAAACTATCCTTCAATAAACAAAGCAGCGGTAAAGGAAATGCACCATCAGGTGGGTGACTTAGAGATAAATAAAGAAGGGATAGCCCAACGAGGGCTTCTAGTGCGCCATCTGGTTTTGCCTAATGGGTTAGCAGGAACGAAAGAAGTGGTGGATTTTCTTGCCAAGGAAATTTCTCCC
>CAZQDF010000169.1:0-4240 GCA_964592065.1 uncultured Dehalococcoidales bacterium
AGAACCGGTGATGAGGATGAGCCCTCTTGGCTTAAGAATGAGCTCCTTGCAAATTCGGGGCAGCCCTAATTCATCAATAGATGGGACGTTAAATGGTACTACATGAAAAGCAAGGCTAATTGTGCCCCTTTGCTGGAGGGCATTGACTCGGAATTGAGCTAAGCCAGGAACAGAGTAGGCGAAGTCTAGCTCTCGTTCTCTAAGGAAGGTATCTCTTTGCTCTTGAGTAGCAACTTGTCCGAATACGGATTCGATATCTTCGGCTGTAAGTGGTGAGAAGTCCTCTTGAGTTATGAGCGCACCGTCAATGCGCAATACCGGTGGGCTTGACACCTTGAGATGCAAGTCCGAGGCATCTCTGCCTACTAATAAGTGTAGAAGATTTCCTAGCTCCATAGCCAAAAGCTTTGCTTACTCAATCTAGCACACCCAGCTCCAATTTTCTACCCCTGGTTAGCAAATTTAGTTGATATCACGATACAGGTTCTCAAGAGTATCCCGTGTGGGTGCTTCCTCGGTGCCACGTCAGTGAGGAATTCCTGTGGAAACTAGCCTGGGCTGGTAGGCCTTTCGGGCTCTATCCCTAAGGCCGTTCCAGTCATTGTCCCAAACCACCTATACTTGAGCTGTAGCTGCCGGTTTTCTCCAGCGGAGCCATAGGGCCCACGCCGTTACCAGCACTGCCACTACCGCAGCATAAATTTCCACGTGAACGGCAGTAAAGACCCCTGCCCGCAACAAAGCAGCGCTGTAGTTCAATAATGCGTGCAGGAAAGCGGCTATGAGGTAGAATTGCCATCCCCGGCCCTTAGCCAGACCATAACCAGCCAGCGCAGAAAAAGCAGTGTGAGCGGCCACAACAAAGAACCTCTCCCAAAATCCAGCCAGTGCCATGAAGCCGCCGATTTCCACTGCTCCCCAGGTCCACCCTGAGGCAAAAATGATATTGTGTGCCCACTGTGCTTCAAAGATACCAAATCCAGCTCCAGCCACAGCTCCAATAGCTAGCCCCAGCTTGGGGTCAATGTTCTTGCCGCTACGCCACCAGTAAGTAGCCACTGGCGCAAGCTTTGCCCCTTCCTGGACCAGCCCGCTTAGTAGTATTTGTGGTATCCCTGCAAGCAGAATCCAGCGCATCAGGACCTCTTCGCTCCAGAAATGGCCTAACGCTCGCCCGGTCAAAGCCTGAAGTGGGATTTGGATGAAGCTGGCGGCAGCCAGGGCCAGGATAGCACTGCTTACGAGAACCGCCCAGAGCCAGGGTCTCTTAATCAGCGGCGGACGGTAACCGGCCAGCCAGGCTGCGCCAAATGCTACAGCCAGGCCAATCCCCCAGGCGCTAGGGTTTCGGAAGAAAGAGAGGAAAAAGGTAACTATGTACTCCGTCATAAACCCCTCCTACAGCTTAGATTTATTTTTCTCCAACCTATCCTCTTTAGCCACTGGTCCAAGCCCAGTCGCTGCCACTTTTGTTCCTCAGTTCTTAAAGTCGGCATAGCCTGAGGTTGATTGGGTACAGAATTGATTTGAGGCGCATATCTCAATCAGCTTACTCCTTTTTTAGGGCAGGTAAGTTATCTCGGAAGGGGGTTTTTCATGTAGCTCGAACTCTATTTTAGCTTCTTTGAATAAGTCTCTGAAAGACTCATCGGCATAGTTGCCAAAGGTTACGAAGCGCTTTATCTTAGCATTCACCAGCATCTTGG
Source organism: uncultured Dehalococcoidales bacterium (assembly GCA_964592065.1). Classification (GTDB taxonomy): domain Bacteria; phylum Chloroflexota; class Dehalococcoidia; order GIF9; family AB-539-J10; genus JAFGBN01. The sequence continues at coordinate 1,707 of CAZQDF010000169.1, forward strand.
CACAGAGAATGCACGGTGAATGAGTAACATAGATTGTGGCGCCAGTAAGGTCAACGCCGTGGAGCGCTGCTTGTATGATTACGTTTTGCTCTGCGTGGATCCCCCGGCATATTTCATGCCTGGTTCCAGATTCTATATTCAGCTCGTCCCTAAGACAACCGAGTTCAAGGCAATCTTTAAGCCCGGAGGGAGCGCCGTTATAGCCGCTGGTCAATATATGCTTGTCCCTCACTGCCACAGCACCTACGTGGTGCCGCCGACAGGTTGAGCGTTCTGCCACCACAGTAGCTATCTTGAGGAAATATTCATCAATGTCCGGCCTGGTTACTTTTTTCACTTCAGTGCGGATATAACTCGTCTCGTCTCCCTCTCCAGCTCTTTTAAAGAAGCTTCGTTTAATATGGTAAAGTCAGCCATGGCGATTGGCCCACCCTTGTTGCTATTCTCTATCTCCGCTTTGTCCCGACTAGCTGCTTCCTCAATCGTCAAAGGCCGGTTTTCTCTATTTCCAAGCCTTCCGTGCCTGGCAGCCGGCGATGCCCAGACAGCAACTGCACTGAACCTTTCACCATAACAATCCTTCAACAGAGTATACTCCTCCCACGAGTAAAGTCCGTCCACCACAACATCTGACGTTTTCAGCGAGCTTTCAACCCTTGGGAGGTTCAATCTGGCATATGCTGCCATCCCATGTTGTTCTCTCAACTGCTCCCTGATGTAACGTTCGTTTTCCTCATTTGGCTCAAGTCCCCTGTTCTTGATTTCTTCGTCCGTAATATCTCCAAAGCGAACTTTCTTAAAGCCGCTCTGCTCAAACACCCTAGCTACTTCTGATTTGCCCGCACCTGCCATACCAACAATTGCTATCACCTTCATTGCTCACGCGTATTTATAAGTGGATCGCAGAGCTGCTTTTATTAACAACATTTGCGCAACCATTATAGGAAAAATCCCAGTCTATGGCAACGAATTCTACGTTAATTGTATGATACATATCGAAGCTAGTATCTAATTTACCCTATCTTACGAATTGGGAAGTGAGAGGAGGTGAACAATGGTAAGCGTGAAGGAGCTTAAACCGGAGTCCGATGCTATTTACAGGCTCAATATATGGTTCTACAAATTGACAGGCTCCATCTGGAACCCGCGACGGCGATTAAAGAAGATTCCACTAGAAGAGGGAATGACGGTGCTCGATTATGGCTGTGGGCCAGGCCGCTATACGCTGCCTGTAACCAGGTTAGTGGGGCTTGAGGGAAAGGTCTTTGCTGTGGATATCCAATCGCTAGCCATTAGCACGACAAAGGAGAAAGCGGCTCGTGAGTCTTTGGCAAACATAGAGCCGATCCTGATTGATTCCTATAATACTGGAATCCAGAATTCCAGTATCGACCTGGCTTTGCTCCTTGACACACTTCACCAGATAGGAGATTGCAATGCTCTGTTCCTGGAGATTCACCGGGTACTCAAAGAGGATGGGGTTCTTTTCATGGATTCAGGACGCACGAAGATGGCAAGAGCAAGAGAAATTGTGGAAAATACCGGCCTCTTTACAATAGCAGAATGTCAGGGCCACGACATGCTGGTTGTTCCAAAAGCTAAGCAGTAACGCCAGCAACCTAGCCTGACAGTAGTGCAGATAGGTTCAAAGCTCAGCTAACCCACACGTGAAGAATCTCCAAGACAGTCTCCTTTTATAGAGCCTGCCCTGAGCGAGATTCTTCGGTCGCGGAGCCTGTCTTGAGCGGTGAGATTCTTCGCTTCGTTCAGAATGACAGGGAGAGCGAAGGGCTTCCTCAGAATAATGAGAGGCACAGGATTCAGAATAACAGAAACGAGGGGCTCGAGGTCAAGGTGACAAAAGGGGCATCTGGGATGTTAAGGGCTGGCAGTTAGGGCAGAAGTAGCTACCTCTATTTCGCACCAAGATGCGCTCGATGGGAGTGCGACAAACAGGACAGAGTTGTCCATCTCTATGAGCGACCTTAAAATCAAATTGGGCTGTGCCTAATTGACCCTCAGGGCGAACATAAGTATCAACGCTGGCGCCTTTGTTGCCTATGGCTGACCAGAGAACTTCACGGATGCAATGATATAAAGTTTGTATTTCTTCGGCTACTAAAGTGTTTGCCTTTTTCAAAGGATGGATTCGGACAGCAAAGAGGGCTTCATCAGCATACATATTGCCAATTCCGGCAATTACACTTTGGTCAATAAGAGCGGCTTTTACAGGGATATGGTGCTGGCTCAATCTCTGCGCCAGAATGCCAGGAGTGAAGCTCTCACTTAACGGCTCAGGGCCCAATTTGCCGACTATAGCATTGGCATCTCCTACTAGCCACATTACCCCCAATCGGCGCCGGTCGATAAATACAAACTGATTACCATTGGAAAGGTGAAAAGATGCTCTGGCATAGCGATCAATCCCTTTGGGATTTAACAGCAAGGTACCTGTCATTCTAAAGTGCATAATCAGTGTTTGATTGCTTGCTAAGTTGAAGATGAGATATTTTCCCCGGCGCTCAAGGCTCTGT
>CAZQDF010000170.1:0-4196 GCA_964592065.1 uncultured Dehalococcoidales bacterium
CGCAGAGCTATATTCATCTCCAGCCTTAATGCAGTGATGAGGCATTTGGGATTGGTGGATAAAACGATACACTGTAGGAATAACGAGCCACGAGAATGCAGCCAAGAATTGGTAAAATATCTAGAGAGAAATTACGGCCATCCTAAAATAGCTTTCATTGGTTTTCAGCCCAGGATGGTTGAGGCATTATCTCAAAATTTTGAGTTGAGAGTAACTGATATGGATCGTGGTAATATCGGTAAGAAAAAATTTGGGGTGATGATACGCAGCCCGGAGAAGACACAAGAGAACCTGAGCTGGTGTGATATAGTCCTGGCAACTGGCACTACTATAGTCAACGATACTTTTAACCAGTTTAGACTATCTAAACCAGTCATATTTTATGGCATAACTATATCTGGTGTAGCCAGATTGCTAGGCGTAAACCATTTCTGCTATTGCGGACACTGAAAGGGCTCTAGAAGCTTAGGATATGTAGCTCCAAGCTCAGAGTAGGGTTAGAATGAAGATTCTGGACGACCTAATCTCCACGCTAAGAGAAGATAGTGCAGTGCGCGGTGTATATGTTTGCGTCTTCTGGACAGCAGTGGTGAGCAGGCACTGCGGTTTGGCCTCTACCCTTCACGAAGGACATCCATATCATAAAATAGTAAGAGACCCAGGAAAGCTGAGGAACAAGTCAGCTTTAGAACTAGTAGAATATGCTAAATCAGATCACCTTCTAGAGGCATCCATCGGCATGGCAGCTATCAATTCGTTGATAGATATTGATGAAGCTAGATGCACTGAGAAAAACGCCTTTGATGCCCTGGCTGAAAAGGGAAGGGACAAGAATATCGCCATAGTAGGTCATTTTCCGTGGATATCAAAGCTCAAAAAGATAGCTCGCACTCTTTGGGTCATAGAGCAGAGACCCCGAGAGGGAGAGTTGCCGGCTGAAGCGTCAGAAGAGATATTACCTAAGGCCGATGTAGTTGGCCTCACAGGGACTGCATTTACGAATCATACCATAGGGAAATTACTGGACCTAAGCAAAGGCAAGTTCGTAGTCATGGTAGGGCCTACCAGCCCCTTATCACCGGTCTTGTTTGACTACGGCGTGGATGTTATCGGTGGAACGAAAATAGTTGATCCTGAGAAGACAGTTCGTTTTATCACTGAAGGAGCTACCCACGTGCAGACAGAGGGAATAAAACATCTAAATATGTTTAGGGAAGAGAATACATAATGGATTTTGAACTTTCCGAGGAACACAAGGTATTACAGAGAACGGTAAGAGAATTCGCGGAAAAGGAGATTATACCTGTCGCCACTGCTGATGAAAGATCCCGCAGGTTCCAGCGAGAGATTGTTACCAAGATGGGGGAATTAGGCTTTTTCGGTTGCCCCATAGCTGAAGAGTACGGTGGGAATAATATGGGGTTTGTAGCACATGTTATCGTCTGTGAGGAGATCGCCCGGGCGAGTTGCTCTCTTGGAGTCCCCTTCAATATGCAAACTATGGGTACCTCGAGAGCCCTTCTTGAATTCGGGACCGAGGAGCAGAAAAGAAACTATATACCCAAGCTGGTCAGTGCCGAGTGGCTGGGGTGCTTTGCAGTCACCGAGCCTGATGCTGGAAATGATGTCGCTGCAATGACTGCCACTGCAGTTAAAAATGGCGATTACTACATTATAAATGGAACTAAAACATGGATCAGCCTTGCTCAGGTCGCCGATGTAGGAGTTATTTTTGCCTATACTGACTCTAACCTGAGGCATCGCGGAATCTCCGCCTTTATCGTCGACATGAATACCTCAGGGATATCCTTCTCCCCAGATCAAGAAAAGCTTGGATGGCGTGCTGCTCCTACTGCAGAGATATACTTCGATAATGTCAAGGTCCCAGCTAATAACCTACTCGCTGACCCAGGACAAGGCTTTAAGATTATGATGAGATGTTTTGATAATCTTCGCCTAACAGCAGCCGCACGTGCTGTAGGCAATTGTCAGGCCCTTATCGATGAGAGCGTTAAATATGCCACCCAGCGAGTGCAATTCGGGCAGGAAATTGGCCAATTCCAGATGGTTCAAGAAGTAATCGCTAGAATGGTGGTAGAGACTGAGGCAGCAAGGTTGCTCACCTATCGCTGTGCCAGCCAGAGAGATAAAGGAATCTTGAATAATACCCTGGAGACCTCCATGGCTAAGTATTTTGCCTCTGAAGCAGCCTCCAACATAGCTGATGATGCTTTTAGGATTATGGGTACCTATGGCTGTGCTGGTAGCCATCCAGTGGGAAGGCTTCTACGCGATGCTAAGATGCATCAGATCATAGACGGGTCATCTAATATCCACAAGATGATTATCAGCACCGATGCCTTAGGCTATAGAAAGGCTAACCGTTAAACACTCCTGATAGCGAATTATCCAGAGAGGCTGTGTAATGACCTCTATAGCGAAATAAGTGCGAATCTGAAGTTTCAAACCAAAGATAGGTAAATCAAGTTCATATAAGGTATCATAGCAATCACTTAATAAAGTCCGCACCCCCGCTAGCTTAGAAATTCATGCCCAAATACCAAAAGAGATAGCCATCAGCATTTCGGCTGAGTTGATACAGGTCGGTTTGATATATATCCTAAATCCCCCATATCCCTTCACAGTTGGAGTTTCAGGGCAAAGATGCCCCCCGGGAATAACGACGCTGGCATGGCTCCTTGTTAGATTATGAGGAGATGGTTGGGAGACAACATAAATCTCAGGAGTATTTCCTGCAATAAATGTCTGGACCTTTTTCGAATCTACAACTATGCTTGTCGCTCCGCCCGTGTGCTAAGCCTGGAGCAAGGTCATGTTTTCCGCTACCTCCGCTGAAGATATGTTTGCATTCTTGGCGCCGCCAGTGGCAACGAATAATTTTGAGGTAAACATTCCTGCTCTGACTCTGCCCACGAAACGATACATTTTTAGCTTTGGTACATATAACTTTATTGAACCACGAGATAGGAAGATATCATCCGCTACCAGGATGAGCTAGAGAGCATTTGGCAAAACGAGGAGGTAATTAGGAAGTATCTAGCTGTCTGAAGGGTGCAAAATGGCCAGCTTCTAGAGAGTATCTAATTTCAAGGTAGAGTGATTATGGGCTTGTCAAGCGAGTTTAAGCATGGCGCAAAAATCAAGATGGGTTGACAAATCACATCCATAATCTCTATAGTAATCCTTAAATTGTGAATCTAAGGAGGAGGAAAGCAATGAAAAGGGAAGCAATCATATTAAATCCCAAAGATAATGTGGCTACTGCGATAAGTGATTTAGAGGCAGGGAATGTCGTAGAGATGGAAATGGACAAGAACACCATCTCCGTAACATTGGTGGATGCCATACCTTTTGGGCACAAGTTCAGTCTCAGCCATATAAAATCCGACTCGCCTGTAATGAAATACGGCGAAGTCATTGGCATGGCTAGCAAAGATATTCAGCCTGGGCAGCATGTTCATGTGCATAACGTAGCCAGTGCTCGAGCTCGTGGCGACCTAGCCAAGGAAGCAAAGTGAGCTTTTGGGGTTATCCTCGACCAGATGGTTCTGCAGGCACTAGAAACTACTTGGGCGTCTTCGCTACGGTAGTCTGTGCTTGTGATGTGGCTCAATGGATTGCTAAGCAAGTGCCGGGATGTGCTCCCTTCCTCCACCATCAAGGTTGTGGCCAAACCGAACCTGACATGGAGATAGTGCATCGCACTTTGGTTTCCCTTGGCCGAAATCCCAACCTGGGTGGTGTATTGCTAGTAAGCCTTGGTTGCGAGGGGCCCATCGATCATATAATGGAAGGTATCGCCGCTTCAGGAAAGCCCGTAGCCAAGGTTGTAATTCAGGAGATCGGAGGGGCCAGCGCTGCTACGGCCGAGGGCTCACGGCTGGCTCGCCAGATGGTTACCGATGCCTCTCGTACGCACCAGGAAGAGGTCGATGATTCTAAATTGATGATTGGTGTTAAGTGTGGTGCCTCCGATACAACGTCAGGCCTAGCTTCCAATCCAAGCATTGGCGCTGCTTGCGATATATTAATTGGAAAGGGTGGCAGTTGTATCTTTGGAGAAACGCCTGAGATGATGGGTGCTGAGCATATCTTGGCTAGAAGAGCGGCATCACCCGGGATAGGGCGCAAGATAATAGAAATTGTGGACCGCATGGAGAAGAGAGCTCTGAGTA
>CAZQDF010000171.1:0-4133 GCA_964592065.1 uncultured Dehalococcoidales bacterium
TGCTTAGGGCATATCTTAATTTATAAGAGCCAATTGCGCAGCTACCGCAATTTACCTTTGAGGTATGCTGAATTGGGCACAGTATATCGCTATGAGCGAACTGGTGTGTTATACGGTCTAGCCAGGGTAAGGGGGTTTACTCAAGACGATGCTCACATTTTTTGTCGCCCCGACCAAATTGAGGAGGAGGTGATAGGAGTTCTAAGATTGGCACAATTCATGATGTCTACCTTCGGCTTCGCTGATTATGAATTGCTCTTGTCTACACGCCCAGAGAAATATGCCGGCACTGTCCAAATGTGGGAGGAAGCTACAGAATCCCTGAAGCGTGTTTTACACAAGCTGGAACTACCTTACGAGATAGACCCTGGTGAAGGAGTTTTTTATGGACCTAAAATTGATATTAAACTCAAAGATGCTATAGGACATAGCTGGCAAGGTCCTACCATCCAGGTTGACTTCAATTTGCCCTTACGCTTTAATGTCTGCTATATTGGAGAGGATGGTTTGGAGCATAATGTGATAATGATACACCGCACGGTTTTAGGTAGTATGGAGCGTTTTTTGGCTTGCCTCACAGAACATTATGGTGGCGCTTTCCCTGTGTGGCTAGCACCAATTCAGGCAATAGTAATTCCTATAGCAGATCGCCATATCAACTATGCTCATGAAATAGAAAGTGCGCTTAAGAAGGAAGATATCCGCCCCAAAGTTGATGACCGCTCCGAGAGAATGAATTTGAAGATAAGGGAGGCTCAATTAGAGAAAATCCCATATATACTTATAGTTGGCGACAGAGAACTGGCTTCATCCAATGTATCACTCCGATTAAGGAGCGGCGAGGATGCAGGCTTAGAAACTCTGTTACAAGTCAATAATAGAATAAAGGCAGCTATAGAGGCAAGGGCCTAAACTGTTTTAGGGAGTAGAGGGACATAGTTAAAGAATTACCAATTAACAGGCGAATTAGAGCTAGAGAGGTTCGCCTTATAGGGGAGGATGGAGAGCAGTTAGGCGTCTTACCTCTGCAGCAAGCATTACAGCTTGCCCAAGATCATGGCCTTGATTTGGTAGAGGTGTCGCCAGCGGAAGCTCCTCCGGTGTGTCGTCTTCTCGATTATGGAAGATATAAGTATGAGCAAGCCAAGAAAGAGCGGAAGCTAAAAAGGAGCCAAAAGGTTGGCTTACTCAAAGAGGTCCGTTTAAGACCAAAGATTGAAGAACATGATTTACAGGCTAAGATTAGAACGACGAGGAAATTATTGGAAGAGGGTAGCAAAATAAGGTTAGTGGTCAGGTTTAGAGGACGTGAGATTATGTATCCTGAGTTAGGTAGGCGGGTGCTAAAGAAAGTCAGCGAGGCTTTAAAGGAAGTAGCTATAGCAAGCGATCAGCCTGCTAAAGATAGAAGAAACATGGCTTTGACTCTATCCCCGGTTTCTACCAAGAAATCTAAGGAGACGAAAATAGATGCCAAAACTTAAAACTCATAAAGGGGCAGAGAGCCGCTTCCATGTGACAGGCAGTGGCAAGCTCACCCGCACAAAATGTGGCAAAAGCCACTTGAGACGGAAAAAGGCTCCTAGAACCAAGCGCCTCTACGATGAGATGATACCGGTATCTTCCTCAGACAAGAAGCGCATAAAGAGGCTTTTGCCATACAAATAGTGCAAAGGAAGTAAAATGGATGCAGATATCATGGTTCCCGTGCTGGCAATAGTTCTTAGCACTGGGATACCTCTATCAGCAATCTGGACTGAATACTTAAGGTATAGGATTCTGATGCAAAAGGGACTGTACCAACTGAGGCAACCCTCAGACTATCCCAGTTGGAGATTATTGCTTGCCCGTTCAGCAGTAACAAGGAGGAATCTTGCCACGAGCTAGAAGCGGAAAAGTTACCCACAGACGTCATAAGAAAGTACTTCAGCTAACCAAGGGCCATCGAGCTTCAAGGCATGCCTTATACCGCGATGCTCACGAATCAATGCTTCATGCCCTGAATTATTCTTATTGTCACCGTCGTAAGCGAAAGAGCGATTTCAGGCGGCTATGGATCGTGCGTATCAACGCTGCCGCTCGGGCTGAAGAACTTAGTTATAGCCAGCTTATGGCCAGCTTAAGGAAATCAAATATGTCAATAAATCGAAAGATGCTGGCTGATATGGCGGTTAAGGATCCCGAGGGTTTTGCCAAATTAACAACCCTTGCAAAACTTGGCAATTAATGCTAGAACAGCTCGAAGAACTCCACACAAAAGCTCTTAATGAGCTAGGCAAAATTGACAATCTTGCGGAACTTGAGTCTTGGCGGGTTCGCTATCTAGGTAAGAAAAGGGGCTTAGCTCAAATTCTGCGCTCTCTGGCCAATCTATCCTTGAAGGAACGGAAAGGCGTGGGCGCCAAAGCTAACGAAATTAAAAACTCCTTGGAGTTAATTTTAACCGAAAAGAAAAGGGAGTTAGAAGAAGCCAGTGTAATCTCATTACTTGATCGTGAAAAACTGGATGTTACTCTACCTGGTCGCCCTATCCCTATGGGAAGACTCCACCCCATCACTCAGGCACTCGAGGAGATATGTGATGTTTTCAAAAATATGGGTTTCCAAGTAGTTGAAGGGCCTGACGTGGAGTGGGATTACTACAATTTTGAAGCCTTAAACATTCCTCAACATCATCCAGCACGGGACATGTTTGCTACTCTGTGGATAGATTCGGAGGCAGGGGAGAAGTCCAGGCTCTTACGCACTCATACTTCGCCGATGCAAATTAGAATTATGGAACAGAGTCGACCACCAATAAGAGTAATAACACCAGGACGAACTTACAGATATGAAGCCACTGATGCTACTCATGAATCTATGTTTTATCAGGTTGAGGGTTTAGCTGTAGATGAGAACATCACTCTGGCTAATTTGAAAAGTACCTTGTTTGAGCTTTGCCATTACCTATTTGGTGAGGAAACGAAGGTGCGCTTTCGCTGTGACTATTTCCCGTTCGTAGAGCCGGGAGTGGAGGTAGCCATTCAATGTTTAGCTTGCCATGGCGCTGGCTGCCGGCTATGCGCTTACACTGGCTGGATTGAAATACTGGGAGCTGGCATGGTTCATTCCGATGTTCTCAGGCGAGTCGGCATTGACCCTGAAATCTACACTGGCTTTGCTTTTGGCCTGGGAGTGGAACGAATTCCCATGCTCCGCTACGGCATTGACGATATTCGCTTGTTCTACAGTAATGACCTCAGGTTCTTAAAACAGTTCTAAATTTTTAGGAGCTAAAATGAAAGCCTCGCTTAAATGGCTTAAAGATTACGCTAACATAACGCTTGCCCCTAAAGAGCTAGCCGAGAGGCTAACCATGGCTGGCATGGAGGTCAAAGCCATACAAACCATAGGCGGCAAATGGAATAATATGGTGGTGGGGGAAGTAGTAGACTTGAATCCTCACCCCAATGCCGACCGTCTGAAACTAGCCACTGTGAATCTTGGCACAGAGCAACTCACTGTAGTTTGCGGTGCTCCTAACATTAGCCCCGGCCAGAAGGTGCCTTTTGCTCCTGTAGGAGCTCAGCTTATAGATGGTCACACAGGAAAAATTGTGGTGCTAAAGCCAGCCAGAATTCGGGGCATTCTTTCTGAGGGTATGGTTTGTTCCGAAAAGGAACTGGGTATTTCCGACAGGCATGAGGGCATAATGGTTTTTCCCGAGGAAGCCCCGATAGGTATGCCTCTTAATGAGTATTTAGGCAACGTGATTTTTGACTTCGATATAACTCCCAATCGCCCAGATTGCTTATCGGTAGTTGGCATAGCTAGAGAAATTGCCGCTCTAACCGACCAGCCACTTCGCCTACCTGAAATCCATTATGAAGGGGCGGAGAACTCGGTAGACTCCCTTGTCTCCATTGACATTGTTGAGCCCAGTTTATGTCCCAGGTACTGTGCTAGCTTAATTACAGGGGTTAAGATAGCACCCTCTCCAAGTTGGCTACAACAGCGTCTGAGTGACTATGGTATGCATCCTATTAACAACATTGTTGATGTTACCAACTATGTGATGCTGGAATATGGTCAACCTCTTCATGCCTTTGATTATGATATGCTTGAGGGCGAGCAAATTGTCGTTCGAAGGGCTA
>CAZQDF010000172.1:0-4110 GCA_964592065.1 uncultured Dehalococcoidales bacterium
GCCCTATTCGCTCCGATGTAAGTCTATTTTGCTTTTTACTTTTCGGAACATAAGTCAAACTTCCCTCTGTAAAATAACTACCTTTCTGTTCTCACCTTCGCCTATACTATGAGTTGTCACATCAGGATTATCAGCCAAAGTCAGATGAAGAATACGGCGTTCACCGGGTGGCATCGGCTCCAAAGTTATAGCACGGCGTCTCAGTTTTACTTCTTCCGCTAGATGTAAGGCTAATCCCTGCAAAGATTCACGGCGGCGCTTCTCATATTCAGCAACATCAACGCTTAATGGCAACCATGCTTTCAACTGTCCAGCTACTATGAGTTTAACGATATACTCCAGGGAAGCCAGAGTTTGACCTCGACGTCCAATCAAGATACCCAAATCATTGCCCTCAATATTCAAAGCTATAGGTATCTCTTCGGATAATACCTCAACCCTTCCTACGACTCCCATCAATCTAAGCAATGTATCCAAAACTTCCGTAGCTACCTTAACTACATCCTTTTCTTTCGGAGTCAATGGCTTCACTTGGATTAGAGCCTCCTCACCCCCTATTCCAAGAATTCCCGTCTTGCCCTCTCTAACGATCACTACATCAAATTGGTCACGACCTATCCCTAGTTGCCTCTCTGCCTTTTCGATTGCTTGTTCTACTGTCTTAGCAGTTATCTTTAACTCTTCCATGGCTTTTCTATTAGTAATTTCCCCAGTTGCCAGCCTAGCCTATGACCGCTTTTGAGGTGCTCGTTTACTCTCTCTTGCTGGTACTTGCTGAGCAGGAGAACGGAATCTAAGGTAACCCCAGCCCCCAGCAACGAAATATTGAGTTATGATGCCAATCGCGTTGGAAACTGCCCAAAAGAGAGCTAGCCCGCTGGGAACCATCAAGACAAATAAACCAAACATAAGGGGCATCATCATCTGCATCATACTGTTCATTGATTGTTGTTTTGGGTCGACAGATGGCGCAGTGGTCATTTTCTGCTGCACCCACATCGTGCCGCCAACTATAATGGCTAAACCAAGGTCGCCACGGCCTCCTAAATCGAGCCACAAGAAGTGGCTGTTTAGAGGAAACGCCTGACTTATCACTTGCCAGGAATAAAGATGATAAGACAAATCCAGTAAGTTCTCGGGCGTGGTAGCCAGAGCTTTCGTAATGGACTGATACAGAGCTATCCAAACAGGAAACTGAACTAACATGGGCCATATGCAGCCCAATGGGTTCACCCCAGCGTCCTTATACAGCTTCATCATCTCCTGCTGGAGTTTTTGCTTATTTTTACCATGCTTCTTTTGCAATTCTTGAATCTTGGGCTGCATATCTTGCATAGCTTTAGTAGAATTGAGTTGCCGCTTAGTAAGAGGCCAGAGTATTAAACGAACAATGATGGTAAGCGCAATAATAGCCAGCCCAAAGTTACTAGAAAAAATACTAGATAGGGCAATCAACCCATTAAGTATGGGGTTAAGGATTATCAAGTTCCACAGCTCTATCATGGTTAGGATTCCTTTTTAATAGTCAAGGGAAGTTTCCAGTTTATCCACCCTTTCTCAATATCCAGAGCATATAAGCAGTTATCCTGGGCACGGACATAGACTACGCCTTCTTGGACACAAAGAGAGCCCCGGACAGGGACATCGATAGATATAGATTTCACTGGCATCATTGCCTTATCTTTAGGCTTGGCGTTAGTGTCAAAAACATATATGTCACCTGACTCAGCAGCCACCACCAGCAAATCATCCACCAAAACTGGCGAGGAGACTATAGGGCTCTCAGTATCAAATCCCCACAATTGTTCCCCCGTCTCAGCAGTGATGGCATAAATTTTACCATCAAGGCAGCCAGCATAAACAACTCCACCTCCAACTATGGGAGTAGCCCAAAACCAGTTGCCGCCAGGGAATTTCCACAGTGGCTTATCGCTACCTATTTTTATAGCATAGAGCTCATGATTGAAAGAACCCACGAATATAGTATCCTCATACAGTATCGGTGAGGAAACAAAACCTGTCTCTGCCTTAAAATTCCACGGCAATAAATTGCCAGTTTCGGTTGACAAGGTATAAATATGACCATCAAAAGTGCTTACATAAATGACATCGCCTTCAACCACCGGGGTCGTCCATAGCTTTTCACTCAGAACATCTGATTCCCAATCCAAATCGCCAAAATCCTTATCCAGAGAATATACACTGCCGTTCGAACTGGTTACGTATATAGCATCCTCACTCACCACTGGGCTACCCACTATGCCCCCGACTGTTAGACTTGTCCCAGGGCAAATCCACTCCCATTCCTCATTCCTCTTCTGAGGAAAAGGCAAATCCTGGCTTCTAGCCAATGTGCTTAGCGCCACAACTCTGCCATTGTATGTGCCAACATAGACCAAATCACCATCCACAGCCGGCGTGCCGTATATAGCAGCTGAAGCAGGCGTCTGGCCACACGACATACCCCCACCACCAGAGGGCACAGCTATAGTATAAGACCATTCCAAATTTCGGGTTGATGAATTCACTGCCATTACCTTGCCATCCATAGAGCCCACATAGAGGATGTCATTGTAAAAAACAGTTCCTGCCCATCCCTGCGCCGGCTGAGCTCCACCGGGAACACAAGAGGCCAAGACTAAGCCCATAAGGGAAAACAAGATGAGAAGTAATATCTTTGTCTGCTTCACTTCGGTAATCTAAAATTGCAACTAAGGCACAGGGTCATAGCCACCCCTAGAAAAAGGATTACATCGAGCTACTCGCTTAATTGCTAGCCAACTACCTCTAGCAAGCCCATAACTTTCAATCGCCTGGCATGCATAGCATGAGCATGTAGGTTGGAAACGGCATGAATGGTGAGTAGCTTCCGATATTGTAACCTGATATAATTTAATCAACCCCAGAATTAGTTGCTTCATATACTGCTTTCCAGCAATTTTGCTTGAATTAATAACTTCGTCACCGCTTGTTCCATCTGGTGATAGCCAATATTAGTTGCTGCAGGACGAACAATGAAGACGAGATCCCATCCCGGTTTTATTGGTTGCAATCTCGTTATTTCCTTGAGTAGCCTCTTCAGGTGGTTACGTTGCACTGCCTTGCCCACTTTCTTAGTCACAGAAAAACCATACCGGCTTAGGCTTAAACTATTTGGTAATGCCTTTATCAGTACCAAACTGCCTGTCCATATCTTACCTTGCTGGTAAACCAAAGCATATTGTGCTCTCTTTGTTAAAGCCCAAGGTTTCCTCATAGACCAGCTAGGCTGGGGTTAACCTCCACCTTTTCTTGAGCCGCCTTGCCTGGAGCACTCGCCGCCCTCCCCAACTGCTCATTCGAGCTCGAAAGCCAAGTTTACGCTTCCGGGAAACTTTCTTTGGTTGATAAGTACGCTTTGGCATTCAGCCCCTCTAAAATTTTAATGACGCAAGCCTACACCGCCAGTCTTCCAAATATGACTTGGTGCATAAGGTAATAACGCCAAAAAACGAGCTCTCTTTATAGCTTGAGCTAACTTACGCTGATGTTTAGCACAAGCCTTAGTCCTCCGTCGTGATCCAATCCGTCCTTGACTTGAGATATACTGAGCTAACGTAGATGCATCTTTATAGTCTATTTTCATCCTTCCCGTGCAGAAAGGGCAAACTGCCGGTTTGGTAACAAAATTCCTGGTTGCTCTTACCTTCCTGATATAAGCCAAATTCTTTTCTCCTCTGTTTTAGTCAAAGGGCAAGTTCTCGGGCTCGATATCTCCCTCCTCGGGAAGAGAAGCTGCAGCTTGCCTATCAAGAAAAATTACTCGATTTGCAGTCACATCAAGGCTAGTACGCATCTGACCATCTTGCCCTTGCCAATTACGAGCATGTAGTCTCCCTTCAACATAAACACTTCGTCCTTTGGATAGAAATTGATTACAGCTCTCAGCTTGTTTGCCCCAAGCAGTAATTCTAAACCAGTCTGTTTCTTCCTTACTCTCTCCAGCAGAAGTAGTGTAACGACGATTAGTAGCCATTCGGAAGGAGGTGACTGGTTTGCCATCAGGTGTGTACCTCATCTCAGGATCACTACCTACATTGCCAATAAGTATTATTTTGTTTAAATTCGCCA
>CAZQDF010000173.1:0-4097 GCA_964592065.1 uncultured Dehalococcoidales bacterium
AACTGTTGTTTTGGATCCCCCTCTGTTCACTGGGTACTTCTTGTTTTCTAAGGCCGTCTGTATGCTCTCACCAAGTCTATCAAGGTCAAGCGGTTTGACCAAGTAGTCTGAAGCCCCCAACTTCATAGCCTCGACAGCCGTATCAATGCTATTAACGCCCGTTATCATGATAGCTGTAATGCGGTGATGCTTTAAGCACATCCTTCTTAGCAACTCCATGCCGGATATCTCAGGTAACCTGATATCCAACAAAGCTACATCAAACTTCTGTGCCGTCAGTTTCATGAGAGCTTCATTACCACTCAGAGCCGTAGAGCAGCGATAGCCCCGTTCAGTTAGTTCAGCGTGGAGAAGCTCGCAAACCGTTTGCTCGTCGTCAACAATCAGGATCGCTGGCTTTTGGCAAATCATCTTAGACGCTGCCCCCACTGGCTCCCAACGGTAACCAGAGTACTGGGACTCAAAGTTTCTTAAAGTATCCCAAAGTTCGTCAGAGCTAGCAAGCAAATTCTCATCGGCCTACGGTGGTTTAGCGGAGAATAGACAACTGGCGAAAGCAGGGCTCACCACGTGTTCGCATTTTCTCTTCCATTTTCGCCATTTGTCAATATATAGCGCTCAAGGGCAGGAAGTATCCTAAAGAAGCTACTGAATAGCCTAAGGATACCAGAAAGTAGCTTGCCTCCTAAATTATCCAGTCAGGAGATGCCACGCCTCACAATAATTTACTAACTTCTCTCTCAGGCTCTGCTCATGTTCGGTAGCTCCCAAGCCCAGACCCAGTGTGCGTCTCTCTGTAGTGTTCGCGGCAAACACGTCAGAAGGTATAATCCAAGCTTCAGGTGTCTTTCCCATAATCAAACCGACAATGAAGAAGTCCTTTCGTACATTTTGTGTGATGGGGCAAAATAAAAGGCCTGGTCATCCCGATATTCCGGTATTGGGGAAATCCGGAAGAATACGCAAAGCGACCAGAGTGGCACCTGGAAAGAATAGAGCACTGATTGTGTAGCGGTTGATGAAGAGATGCATAAGAATACCTGGTAAACTTGTGTAAAGACAATCCCAATAATAGTGCTATAATACTATAAACGCCTGAGTGAATATTATGGAACCCAAATCATACCCCCCAACTGATTCAGCAGAACAGGATTCAAAGACTGTCCTTGAAAGCCTTACAGATAGTCAGTTCGTAAAACTATACATTGAAACAAGAAGTACACGTCCCAATATTGACGGTACTATTGAATTAGTAAACGAAAACAGAGTACCAATAGGCAGACTGGATGTTCAATTACGCAGCATACCAAAAGGACAAACATCATTTAGCTGCGAAACCTCGCTAGCTGGGTACAGCAAAGTATCGAACTCACCGGTTTTACTGATATGTGTTGATTCTGCGAATAAATGTGCATACTGGAAACACATTAATCCATACATGCCGGAGTTGAAGGATAAAGAAACTCAAAAAAGTTTTATGATTCATTTCTCAAAGGCATCTGATAGTATAGACCGAACTGGTATTTACAGACATAAATGGATGGAGATTGCTCGCGATTATCAGAAACGTATAGAGCAATATCCTATTGTTCGTTCTGAACTTACTAAAAAGTTAGGTCTTGAAGCAGTAGAGCCAGCAGAGCGTGAACTATTTCAGAGATTTATAGATACCATTAATAACCTACTAGACAATGATTTCATCGTGGTTAAAGAACTTATATTCCCTAGTATTTGGAAACTTGGCGTTGGCATCATCTCTTCTGACCAACATCATATTCAATACCAAATATATAGAATACCTTACAAAGAACCTTCACCCCTAGTATGTAAATTGAATCGCGGTTTTCTTTTTACTGACCGGTGGAGCCCGAATGCTATTACTGAAACCACAACATCTAGAGAAAGCCTGATAGACCCTATAAAAGCTGGTAGAGATTTCGTATTAGATCGAGTTCGTAAAGTTGTTGAGGCAAAGGCTTTGCCTATTTATGGTCAACATTTATCAGCCGATATCCTATTTTCTTTCGTTGACCTATACCATCCCGCACTTGGCATTAGCCCTGAACTAGACCGTTACTCGGTTCAGGAGTTATCTTACGCGTTAAACAATCACCTAACTAAAATGGTTGCAACCATTGTCGGAAAAGGAACGCCCATAGGTAGCTCTGGTTTCACAGTAGATATAGACTGGCTTTCCCATTACCTAAAAACTAATAAAATAGCGCCCACCAACTTAGGTGGTGCAACTTTCTATTTCTCTATTGGCTCAGACAACTTCCCAATCAGAGCTGCTTTTGATTCCCTGAAATATTTGATAGCCACGGGAATTACTGAGATTAAACGGTCTTTCGGAAGAAGAGACCTACCTTTTGGCCCAGGCAAAAACTGGATTTGGTCAGGTTATTCATCACAAAATGAAATTAACAGTGTTACCCGAGTTCTTGAACATTCGATTGAAGGATATACAGCTTTCGTTGATGGCAATCACCTTAAATTACCTAGTAGCCCTTACCTTGACCCAAACACTGCCATTATCTACGAATATGAACCTGTAGGTACAACCACATTTGAAGGACCTGGTTTAAGAGAGCATCTTATTGATAATAAACTTCACAAACTTCCAAAGCTATCAGTTTTCACTAGAGACCGAGAGCAACACCATGTTGATACTAGCAAATTTCCGGACGTTGAAGTTGAAGGCAATATTTACCAATCTCCTTCGTCAGCATCTATGGTTGCGAGTTTCTTTTTTAATAGAACTCCATTCCTAAATCTTATTTATAAAATGCTAAGCAGGGATTTATCCCAACGCTATGGCATGACTCTTATTCACGTTTGACCTTAGTTCAGCTTTATTACCAACGGTGGTAGTAAATCGGCTTCCATACCAGCTATGTCAATGATATATATTCCGTGTGGTTACATCTGCCATTAGCTTGTTTTGTGCAGCCATAGAGGTTAAAAAGAGAGGGTCGAGATGAAATCTCGACCCTCTTATACCTGCTTAACCACTAGAAGCTGATTTTGGGCATAGTAACCCGTTCAATTCCCGGCAGTTTTTAGATTAGCGATTGCTGCTTGCCATACTCTAAAGCCTTGCGCTCCTCCTCCAGTGCCTCTTTGGGTATGAGGTTGCGGATGCGCTCAATGTAGCCCTTTATATAGACGTTGAAGTTATCCACCTTGTTAGTCATCGTGACAGTGGGCTGGTCAATATACCCCGGCAGATTTGGTATCCGCCTTAGCTCTTCCGCTTTCTCACGCATCCGCCACAAAGTTGGTGTGATGGAGTTCATAAGCTCCTCAATCTCGTCCACCTCCTCGCTCACCTTGACCGTGCTCCATCGGATAGGCACAGTTTTACCTCCTTTCTAGCCACAAAAGAGGGGGTATCCGTCCCCACGCTTGGGGAGCAAATACCCCCTGAAAAAGGCAAAAAGGCAGGGTCTCCCCCGCCTCTTTGCGTGGCTGTTCTGTTTGGGCTATAGCGTCTATCAGGCTGTTACTGGCTGTTTAGCTCGGCTACGCTTTGCCTTTTTGGGCTTCTCGGCTGGCTCGGTAGTGGTAGCCTTTGCCTTTGCCTCTCTATCGGCTTTGGCTTGCTCATTAGCCTTGTCGGTTAGCATCGGCATTACTACCAGTTGATAACCGTCAACACTAAAAAGCATCGGGCTGTAGGCATTGGTGAGCTTAAAGTCCACCATACCCCCGCAAGCCTTGAGGGCTTGGGCAAGGTATTTGCCGTCTATCCTCACGAAGCCTTGACCATCGGTATCGGCTACAACATCGGCATACCCCTTGTCATCGGGATTAGCCATAACGAGCTTACCATCGCCAATGGTGATGTCTATCGGGTAGGCTTTGCTGTCGGCTAGCACCTTGAGCGAATTGATAGCCTTGATTACCTCTACCGTGTCAAAATGGGCAAAGGTGTTAAACTCGGTAGGGATTAGCTTCTGCCATTCGGGATAGTCGCCACCATAGCTAGTCCACTTATAGCGGATTAGCTCGGTGTCCAGTATCAGGCTTGAGGGCTTGGTAGCATCCTCACCCTCAAAGCTAATCCTTGCCCGCTTTGCTCTCCGTAAGGCGTTGGC
>CAZQDF010000174.1:0-4060 GCA_964592065.1 uncultured Dehalococcoidales bacterium
GCCCGCCCTTGGAGATACGCGTTCATCGTCCTCGAACCCTGCGAGAAGATCTCCGATCTCACCGACGTGTGGCGGCGCAATGGCAAAGCGTTAGTCGGAAGCATCCAGGGGCCGGTGGCCAGTGGAGCCGTGGCTATCCGGCGCTTCGCTGATCAGATACAAAAAGACAAACGCATCACGAACCCGTGGGCGCTGGAGACGCTGCCCTATACCCGGGCGGACAACGCGGCGTACCTCGAGGAACGGTTTGCAGGAGACGAGGATATCCTCAGAGCAGCGGAACTCCTCGAGCAGGCCGGCGGCCACTATCAACAAGTCAACGCGATCGCGAGCGGCAGCAGCGAACTCGACGAAGAAACTGTAGAAAACGTTGCGTCGTTGCTGACCCAAGGTGCAGCGCTCGAAGAGCAGGCCGGTAGGATCTTCTTGGACCTGGGGAAAAGCTAGAGACAAGCGGAGGATTTGGGCACCCGGTCCTAAAGGTGGACGCCACCAAAAGACAAGGCCCAATCCTCGTACCTATGGCCGCGTCACTGATAAGTCGCATTCTCCGCAAGCAAAAGCCAGGTCCTACGCCTCAGAGATAAGGTATATGTCCCTCGAATTTCGTAACACCACCCGTGAACCCAAAACGCTGCAAAAACGAAACCTGGCAACAAGAGGACACTCGATTAGCAGGCCGGCTTCATGCGCTGGTTAGGCGGCGATCTCGTCCTGTTTCGTTTGGAGCTCACGAATTTCAGGCTGTCCGTACTGTTCGTCAGCAAAAGCAACCTCGGTCACACCTCTCGCATCAGCACCACGAAGACTCTGCCATCCTGTTCCTTCTGAAACGCCTGCACTGCTCGAAAGCCAGCCTTTTTTAACACCCGCAATGCTCGCTTATTGAACTCGGCCACCGTGACGCGAAACGCTGTCGGCGCAAATGTACGCCGACCGTAATCAAGGACGGCTTTGACATACCTGAGACCGTGCCCCTGTCCAGTCAAATCTGGACGCACACCCATGCCAATGTCGAGCGCGTTGACAGTGTAGTCACCCCCCGGCACCCATGCATCTGGGCCAAAGCAGCAATACGCTACAAGGTCTCCTCGCTCGTCAGTAATGGTGTAGTAGGCATTCTGCGGGTCGAGAAAGACCCGCATGCCTTCCTCGGCATTGTCAGGGCCTGAGTTGTAGAGGTTATAAGGTGCATCGTAACGCCAACTCAAGATGTCACGTGCATTGACTTCGTCTATTGGATGGAATGTGAAAGCCATAGCTCTGTCCATGTAAATCTAAAATGTGAAGTTTAGCTCATCCATGATGCGTATTGTGTACGTGCGTTCCGCGTTTCCGATCGCCGCCTAACGATAAGCATCGGTGGCGCTGTCAAGCGCCCACTGCATGCGATTGTTGCACCCTTATCCATATCACCACCAACTTATTTCTCTCGGAATTTGCTATACTCGGACGGTAACTCGATTCCAAATCGCTCACAAAGCGCTGATACGTCATGGTAATCGTTCAAGTCAAGTTCGTAGCCTATATGGAACTTAACCATCCACTCCGGTGAAATGCAATCAACTTGACGGCCATTAATGGCCCCTGTTCCTGTCAGCGAATCGACTGGGTATGGTACACCAAAGATGTTATTTCCCCCCGCGTCAAAGGTACATGAGTGAACATCTACCTCATGGCCGGATTCATCGGACAAGACGAAATTACACTCCCAAGAATCACCCCTCGGTATTTCCCTGTAACCTCTTGCCTCAAGAAGCTCTCGAAGCTTTGGCACATCCTTGTGCCGCACAGCAATGTCCAGGTCTGCATGGGGCCGAGTCTGCTCACCAAGAAGAGCATCTACTCCCCAGCCGCCATCAACATGCACTCTGATGCCGTTGTGGACGAGCAACTGGACTATCTCGACCACGTAGGCAGCAATCATTTCAGTATCCATCTTGGAACGAGCCGTCTCCTTTTCAATTCTGTTCACGAGTTCCGTGTCTTTAAGAAAGAGTATAACGACTGGCGCATCAGCCCCGCTGGGTTCCGCAGTGACACCCAACACGACTCAAAACGCTCCCAATACGAAACTGGCAGCAAGAGGATTCTCGATCAGGCGGTCGGCTGCGTGCGTTTGTTAGCCTGCCTTCCTCTATCCAGCGCCGAACAAGCGCCTTGTTACCTTCTGTACCCACTTCTACCTCCTATTCCCAGGCCCTAAATCGAGCAGGCTAACAACGAGCACACGTGCAACATCCATCTGTGGCGCAACCCAGCGCGTTGTAGATTTCCGGTGCAGCACTGACCATAGTCGCAAACTCACCTTGAATTGTCGTTGGACTAGATGGATCGGGTTGGTCCTGGAACAGAACTGAACCTGTCTTTATGTCGCTCTTTCTTACATCTCCCCAGACACCGACAGGGCTTTAATACTCATAAGCGCCCATATCGTACCCTTCGCCTCTTGGTCTTGGGATCCCATCGTAGTCTTCTTGCGGAGCGCCAACGCTCGTGCCGGCATCTGCAGCAGCGCTGGTCTGCGATAAGTGCAGATCAAAGCTTGTTGGGTCGACAAAGAGACTGCTGTCCGCGTAAGCAACTAAGGAATGGGCATCCTGACCGCTATAAGCTGTCCATGTCCCGAATTCTATCTGCTGTAGCGAGAGTTCATCTTCATAGCCAACTACAACCGCTCGACCAGCATTGTCGTTATGGAAAAGGTTGTAGTCCCCCTCATAAGTACTTGCATCCCTCTGCTCGAAAGCCAATGCGATGTTATCACCACCGGCAAGTATGCAGTTGTACATGTGAAGCGTGTCAGCAGCATTCTCAATCCATATTGTATAAGTCTTAGCATCGAAAAAGGTGCAATTAACGAGCATAGTCACACCCGGTTCTCCGTCCCAATCCAATTCCACATTGGAACCATCGCTGCTATGACCGACGCAGTTCACAAGTTGCACATTGTCTTGCCAGAGTTTGTACGCACCATTCCAGCAGTCGTATGCCAGGCAGCTATTGAGAGTCGTGTCACGGGAACTGATGTCGAATCCATCAAAGACGCCGTAGGCCTTACAGCGGTTGAATACAAAGTCGTGTTGGGTGCCATGCCCCAGAGCAAAGCCATCGACATTCTGCTCGGCGTCTCGGCCTGTATGAGCAACGCAATCGTTGAAGGTTCCGTTGTAGCAATCCGCCCCGCCAGAGGGGGATACGTCGAAGCCGTACAGGTCAAAGTGATGCGCCTCTACTCTGTTCAATACGAAATCGTGGGTCCCATCAGCAAGCCCGACGCCGTAAGAGACATCATGGACCACACAATCTGAGATCTCGAGAAAGGGCGCATTTTCAACCCAGATGCCATTTTCATCCCAGTTGCAGACCTCCAAACCGACTAGCTTGATATACGACTTGTCCACAACAACACCGTTCTGTGACTCGGTTACGCCCGTCCCATCGATGATGGGAGTCTCGCCCGGAAAGGCAGAAAACACTATGTAGCTCGAAGCCTCTCCGCTTTGCTCTACATACACATGCTCGTTGTATGTGCCGGCTCTAACATAGACGGTATCGCCAGCTACTGCCGTGTCGGCAGCGTGCTGGATTGTCGACCAGGGAAACTCCAGGGTTCCAGGATTACTATCACTGGCAGAAGAATGGTTCTGGTCCACGTAGTAGGTCGCTGCGCTGCCCAGTTGGAAGGCAACTAACAAGAGCGCCACACTTAGCACCACTATACAGTTCCGAACGGTCAACTTCCTCATGCTTACCTCCAGATCATCGATTAACCAATGTTACTTGTGCTTTTAAATAATAGCACGCCTAACGTCATAAATGACAATTTTATCAAACGGCGAAAGTGCCAAGCGAGGACTGCAGACTCACTTCTTTGCAGTTCCCGTTTTGTTCCAGATCGGGTTCAGTGTCTTGACGATGCTGTCTTCCAGTCCTGCCGCAAGGTTGATGTGGAAGGCTCCAAAATAAAGAAGGCCGTTGTCCGGCAAGGCATAGATATCGACTTCCTTGCCATCGGCCAGCAGGCTCTTGATTCTCTTGTTTCCCTTGATGTTGGTGC
>CAZQDF010000175.1:0-1575 GCA_964592065.1 uncultured Dehalococcoidales bacterium
CTGAGCTATGAACTTGTTTTCGAACGCTTCCTTAATGTAGAGCGGCGAGAGATGCCAGATATTGACCTTGATTTCCAGGATGACCGCCGCGATGAAATTATAGCCTACGTTAACCAGAAATACGGAACTGCCCATGTAGCTCAAATCATCACTTTTGGCACTCTGGGAGCCAGAGCAGCTTTAAGGGACACCGGGCGAGCTCTGGGTATGCCTTATGCTCAGGTCGACCAAGTAGCCCGGCTTATTCCTCTAGAACTGACTATCACGCTGGATAGAGCCATGACGGAGAGCAAAGAACTCTATAATATCTATCATGAAGATGAAACAGTGCGTAACCTTATTGACTCCGCCAGAAAAATAGAAGGAATTGTCAGACACGCCAGCACACACGCTGCTGGTGTCGTCATATCACATGACCCCTTGACTGAATATGTGCCATTGCAAATGATAGGGAAAGGTGGTCAACGTGCTGTTATGACCCAGTTCCATATGGGAAACATTGCCCGTCTAGGGTTGCTCAAAATGGATTTTCTCGGGCTGTCCAATTTGACAATCTTGTCCAAAGCCACAGAGATCATCAAGCAAAATCAAGGAATTTCTCTGGATTCACAGCACTTTCCCCTCAATGATGCTAAGACTTTCGAGTTGCTTGCTTCAGGAGAAACTAAAGGCGTTTTCCAACTGGAAGGCAGCGGCATGCGCCGCTATATAAAGGAACTCAAGCCTACTAATTTTAGCGACATCTCTGCCATGGTAGCCCTTTACCGCCCAGGGCCCATGGAACAAATTCCTACTTTTATCAAAGCCAAACAAGGGATTATCCCTGTTCACTATCCTCACCCCACCTTAAAGGAAATTCTGGAGGAAACCTACGGAGTCATTGTATATCAAGAGCAGGTAATACTTATCGCCCGAGCTCTAGCCGGCTATAGCCTGGGACAAGCTGACATCTTTCGTAAAGCTATGGGGAAGAAAATACCAGAGGTAATGAGGAAGGAAAAGCAAAACTTCGTTGCCGGAGCTAAAAAGAAGGGAATACCAGCAGAATTAGCCCAAGAGGTATTTTCCTTGATCGAACCTTTCGCTGGCTATGCTTTTAATAAAGCTCACAGCGTGAGCTACGCCCTTATTGCCTATCGCACTGCCTATCTTAAGGCAAATTATCCTGTGGAGTACATGGCTGCCTTCCTCAACACCTATTGGGACAATATGGAAAAGGTTCGTTCTGCGATTGCTGAATGCCGAAGGTTAGGCATTGCAGTGTTTCCCCCCGATATTAACAAGAGCCAAGTTGACTTCGCTATCGAGGCCTCACCTTCGGCTTCATCTCAAGTAAATGCAGAGGGAAGAGGTAAAGGTGCTATCCGTTTTGGCTTAGCCGCTATCAAAAATGTTGGCGCCTCACCTGTTGGGTCTATTGTGGCTGCTCGTAGTCAGGGAGATGCCTTCAAATCTACGGAGGACTTCTGTTATCGAGCTGAGCCGCGTAATATCAATAAGAAGGCTTTGGAAAGCTTAATTAAAGCTGGTGCCTTCGACTCCCTGGATAGCCGTAAAGCACTTCTCAAATCCATA
>CAZQDF010000175.1:1675-4029 GCA_964592065.1 uncultured Dehalococcoidales bacterium
ACTACCTCCTGCGGCGAAATCACTGCTGAGATGGTTAACGAAACAGTGACAGTCACAGGAATGGTGGTTTCGGTACGCCAAGCCTATACTCGAGATAAACGCCCTTTTATCGTTGCAGCAATTGAGGACTTGGAAGCCACAGTGGAGGTCATTGTCTGGCCCAGGATTTATGATAGCACCCAAGCTCTATGGCAGGAAGGTAATATCCTCAGGGTCAAGGGCATAGTAAAAGTGAGGGACGGGGACGTGCAGTTAAATTGCCAGGAAGCACAACATTATCAACACATCACACAAGCAGCGTTAACCACAAGCCAAAAGCGAAGCAGACTCATAATAAATATCACTCAAACAGATGAGACAGAAAAAGACGTGGAATGCCTCCATAAAGTTATGGATATTCTGAAGAACTACCCCGGGCAAGATGAAGTATCCCTCGCCGTTGTCGCTGAAGATGAAAAGACTAACCTGGAAATACCACAGATAATGGTAAACTACTGCCCGGAATTAGCGAGTGAATTGAGTAACATATTAGGCGAGAGCAACTTTAGGCTTGAGCAGTGATTTACAAGGTTTTAGCCTCGATTTCAAGCAAGCGTTGTTTCAAGCCTATGCCCCCACCAAACCCACCAAGATTTCCATTGCTACAAATTACGCGGTGGCAAGGAATTATAATGGGCAATGGGTTTCTTCCCAAAGCCTGCCCTACAGCCCTGGCTGCCTTGGGCATACCTAGCTTACCAGCGACCCAAGCATAAGCCCTTGTTTCACCGTAAGGAATAGACCGGTCCCCCTGCCATACTTTTTTCTGAAAAGGGCTAGCCTCAGATAGGTCTAACTTGTCAGGGAAACTAACCAACTTGCCATTTAAATAATCCTTTATTCTCTCAGGCAAATCACCAAACCAGCCAGCTTCCGCTTCGCTTAAGACTTTGTCTCGCGATTTCAGGGCGAACTCATTAAGAAGATGCAGTGTCTGTTCCGGCGACGGCTGGGGCAAGACGAGCTTCCTCAATCCTATTTGTGACCCCAAGATACCCACCCATCCCAACGAGGTATCGAAAATAAGGTATCTCATCTCCATCAAACCCCCTCCTCACAAATCCAAACCATATCTTTCCCTATCTGATACCCGATACTGTATTCCCAATCTTCCACGTAATGATTATCTATCCACTTTTTATCCGGTTTCCATTGTTTATCATAGATTAAACAGGATACCGCTTATGAGCTCTTTGGTCCGTCTTCCAGCTTCATTATACCTTGTGTTTAACCATAAGTCCCGCAAGGAGATACCAAAATCATATCTCAAAGGCCATTGCTCAAGCCTCGTTGTAGTTATTACCAGATAATCCACTTTTTGTTTGCTTTACTGAGAAGGGATGACCATCGAGTTTGAAATTTGGCAAATAATTTTCTGCTGCATCCATCTCTTGAACCCAGCCATTCTCTATTCCCAATTCATCAAGCAATTTAAGGACAGCCAGGTATTCCGAAAGGGAGATTTTGCGCCGCAATTGTGGTATCTGGGAGGCTAGATGGCTTGGATAGTATTGGGACATGATGCTCACAGTCACCTTTGGAGAGATTTCTTTAACCAACCAGGTAAGTGATTCTCGGCTGCCGGCCAGCCCATTGGGAAGAATAAGATGGCGTACAATCAATCCTCTATGCGCCAGCCCCGAGTCGTCTAATATCAACTTGTTACCCACCTGTCGATGCATTTCAAGAATAGCTTGGCGAGCTCGTGTCACATAATCAGCAGTGTAGGAAAGTTCTGCCGCCCAGGTATCAGAAGCATACCTCAGGTCAGGCAAGTAAACGTCTACAATCCCGTCTAGCGCTCGAAGGGATACAACTGAATCATAGGCATTGGTGTTGTAAACTATTGGGACCCTGAGCCCCAGGGGCACCGCTTCCAAGACTGCTCGAACTAACTGAGGCACGAAATGAGAAGGCGAGATGAAGCTGATATTGTGGCACCCCAGCTCATTTTGAAGATATATCATCTGCTGAGCCAAAGTGTAGAAATCCATTTCCTTAGAATTCTGGTGACCCAGGTCTTGACTGATCTGATAGTTCTGACAGTAAACGCATCTCATATTGCAATTACCAAAGAAAATAGCTCCAGTTCCTCGGGTGCCTGAAATAGCTGGCTCTTCACCGTGATGGTCACAGGCCGCAGAGACTATAGGCAAGTATCCAGAGTGACAAAACCCATGCTCATTTTCCAGACGATTGATATGGCACTCCTTAGGACAAATATCACACGATGTCAGCTGTGCTTCCAGCGCCTCAGCTCTACGTTTAAGCTCACCGCAGCGATATAATTTAAGATATGAAGGCTCCATCCTCTG
>CAZQDF010000176.1:0-4002 GCA_964592065.1 uncultured Dehalococcoidales bacterium
CTATGGCAAAGCTTTGCTGTGCTTACTGATGTCAAGAGTGTTGGCGTCATGGGCGACTACAGAACTTATGGCTATTTGATAGCGGTCAGAGCGATAAATAGCGAGGATGCCATGACTGCTGATTGGGCACGCTTGCCCTATGATCTCCTGGCTAGAATCTCCGACCGCATAGTTAATGAAGTACCCAATGTCAACCGCGTGGTTTACGATGTTACCAGTAAGCCACCTGCAACTATAGAGTGGGAATAAGTGCTCAGCCTGGTGTCATTCCGAGGGTCCTTCGCTACTGTCATTCTGAGCCGAAGGCGAAGAATCTCACACCTAGGGGAGGCTCCGCACTGAACTCAGAGGGTGACAAAAGATGGTTGAACACTTACAAGTGGGAGTAAAATAAGATTAAAGAGGAGGCAAAGATGAATTATCCTTTCGAAGAAAGAGATGATGAACAGATGGCTATAGAGGACGATTTGGAGATGCTCCGTGAGGATTTAATAGGCGAACTGCAAGCCATAAACCAGTATCAGGAGCACATACAGAGCTTGGAAAATGAAGAGGCCGTGACTACACTGGAGCATATCATCGAAGAGGAAAAGGAACATGTTGCTGAGTTGCTTAGATTAATTCAGAATTTTGACCCTGTCCAGGCTGAGAAATTAAAGAAAGAGATTTTGTAAAAATGGCGAACAGAACTAAGTTAAAGGGAGTAAAAAAGAACAGAGGCAAACATAAGAAAAAGAAGCGATAGCTATGAAATTACCTCCAAACCTCATTCAACCATAGAAGAGGTAACTTATTTAAGTTACAGAAGTCGTGGGCACATATATTTTATTGGCGCGCGCAAAGATTTACGACAGGAAAATCTGGCAAGTGCCCCACTTGTGGGCATAGAACTGTGGGGAGCATCGCTACATAGCCTCAGGATATGCTGATTTCATCATGCACATTCGTAAAGAGCAAAATTTAGACCCTGTAACAGGGAAAAGCCAATTATGAAAATATTAGTTATTGGTGGTGGAGGCAGGGAACACACTTTAGTGTGGAAGATTGCCCAAAGTCCCAAAGTGGAAAAGATTTTTGTAACACCGGGAAATGCTGGCACAGCGCTTATAGCTGAAAATTTAACTATTACGCCTACCGATATAGAAGCCTTAGGCAAGGTAGCTAAAGATAAAGGCGTTGATTTAGCTGTTGTTGGGCCTGAAGTGCCATTAGCTTTGGGCATAGTGGATTATTTTGATAGCTTAGATATCCCTATTTTTGGTCCCACTAAAGCAGCTACTCAGATAGAATCAAGCAAAGTTTTCGCCAGAAACTTGATGGACAAATATGGTATTCCCTGCGCTAAAGGCGCTATTTTCTCCTCTTATCCTGAGGCTTGCAAATACCTTGAAGGTCTACAGCCACCTGTTGTCATTAAAGCGGATGGGTTGGCTGCTGGCAAAGGCGTGATTATCGCTGATTCCATGCCGGAGGCTAATAAGGCTCTAAGTGATATTATGGAAGCAAAAATTTTCGGCTCCGCCGGGGATAAGGTGATAATTGATGAGTGCCTTAGAGGTCGAGAGGTAAGCCTTATAGCTTTTACCGATGGCAAAACAGTCTCACCTATGATTCCTGCTTGTGACTATAAGAAAATCTGGGACACTGACCAAGGTCTCAACACCGGTGGTATGGGAAGCTATTGTCCCCCAGGTTTTTTCTCTACCGAGCTCGTAGAGAAGGTTACCAATACCATTTTGCTGCCAACAGTGAAAGCGATGGCTAAGGAAGGAATGCCTTACAAGGGGGTGCTTTACGCCGGGTTAATGTTCATTGATGGGGAGCCAGTGGTGCTGGAATTCAATGCTCGCTTCGGTGACCCCGAAACTCAAGTCATCTTGCCCCTTCTTAAAACTGACCTAGTTGATATACTCATGGCAGTAGTCCAGGGCAATCTTGACCAGTTAACCATAGAGTGGAGCCCGGAGGCTTGCGTTGGAGTGGTTATGGCTTCAGCCGGTTATCCCGGAAGCTATAAAACAGGCTTCCCTATACAAGGCGTGGATAAGTTTGTTGCTAAAAGCGACAAAAAAAAGAACTTAAGAAAAGGTTACAACCAATTTTCGGCTAAAGCCGAAAAAGATATGCTAATTTTCCACGCTGGAATTAGATTGGGTGATAATGGCATAATCTATACCAACGGTGGGCGAGTGCTCACTGCGGTAGGAAGAGGCAAGGACATAGCTGAAGCTCGAGAAAAGGTTTACCGTAACTTGCCTGATATTTACTTCGAAGGCTGTTATTATAGGAAGGATATCGCTTTGAGGGAGATAGCCTGTTGAGCAAAGCGAAGAACCTCCCTCAATTAACCTCTCCCTCGAAGGGAGAGGAATAAGGTGAGGGTGATAAAAATGGCGCTAGTAGGCGTGGTCATAGGGAGTAAAACGGATGCTGAGCTAATACAGCCAGCATTGGACATGCTAAAGCAATTGGGCATTGATTACGAGCTTTCCATTATCTCAGGCCACAGAAATCCAGAAAGGCTAAGGGAATATGGATTAGAGGCGGAAAAGCGAGGCTTTGAGGTTATCATCGCCGCTGCTGGTGGCGCTGCTCATCTCCCCGGTATTCTAGCTAGCTGGACAACTTTGCCCGTGATTGGCGTTCCTTTGCCTACTAGCGAGCTAAAGGGCATAGATGCTTTGCTCTCTATAGCTCAGATGCCTGGGGGAGTTCCAGTGGCCTGCGTTGGCATTGGCAAGAGTGGCGCCAAAAACGCTGCTTTGCTTGCCGCCCAGATTCTAGGCACGGAACACGAAGAAATAAGAGAAGCCTATTGCAGGTATAGAAAGGAGCTAGCAGGGAGTAGATAGCAACGGATGGAAAATTTCAAGGAGCAAATAAAGAAACAGCAAATCAGATATAAAGAAGAGGTTCTTAACATCAAGGAATGGGGGGCATGGAGACGTAGACGCTATTCCCATATCTTGCCCAAGCGCATGTGGAATCTTAACCTATGGGAAGGCCTCAGAGAAGAAGCTGAGCACTACTTTCAAGACAATGAAATAGCGTGGCATGACCAAAAGCACAACCTCTTGAGTTCTCAGATTATGTGCGTTAACATTTTCTTCCCATTGAGGCAGCATGTTGACATTCTCAAAATCTGGCTCGCCCACCATTTCAATGAACTAGAGGACGTGAAGAAATTGGATTTCGAATACACTGGCCCTGGAAATAAAAACTATTTCAAGGAACTTGGGAGGCGTGGTCAAAATAGGACGAGCTCTGATTTGTCTATCATTTGGCAAGATAAGGAAAAGAGGAAAAACATGCTTCTTCTAGAGTTCAAGTTCACGGAGTCTGACTTTGGTCAATGTAGCAAACAAGACAACCCTGACCCTAAGCGTTGTCTTTCATCGAAAGACATTGTTTCCTCTCATAAAACACAATGTTATAGAAGCCAAGTCGAGCGTCCTTACTGGGACATGATTCTCTCCAGCGACAGCCCCTTCCGTAAGGAATCGCTTACAACAGAAAGCTACTGCCCCTTTCATTACGATTTCTACCAGTTGATGCGTAATCAACTCCTGGCATATTGTATTCAATCCGATCCTGCAGAAGACTTTAACAAAGTTGAGTTTGGAGTCATTTACAATTCTGACAATGAGGTTTTAACAAGAATGTCAAGGCCTTTTGGGGGAGAGTATAATCCCTTAAAGGCTTGGCCGCGCAATCTGTTGAAGAGCCCAGACACCTTTCATGTTTTTACCGTGCAGGAGTTTTTTAATACCATAGAACCTAAGTTGCAGGATAACTTCAAAAACTGGCGTGCATATCTCAAGCAGAGGTATAACCTATAGCACTTCTCATAACAGCGTTTGTCAAAGAGAACCATTATGTAGATAATCTGTAGATAGTTGAAGGAATAATAAAAAGGAATAATAAATATGATTGAGCGTTATTCGCGGCCACAGATGAAGAAAATATGGTCTGAAGAAAGTAAATTTGACCAGTGGCTTAAAG
>CAZQDF010000177.1:0-3997 GCA_964592065.1 uncultured Dehalococcoidales bacterium
AATGAGTCAACCGCGCTTTCAAAGCTTTTTGCTCTGGCCGTCCCGCATGAAGATGCGCTTGCTCTGACCAATGAAATCGCCTTTTTCCAGTCCGTTCGGGCACGCTTGCTTAAGTTTGAAGGCGAAGGTGATAGCGGTGATAAAAAGAATTATGAAACCGCTATCCGGCAGATTGTGAATCAGGCGGTTGAATCAACCCAAGTTGTGGATATTTTCGATGCGGCAGGAATTAAAAAGCCGGACATTTCATTACTATCTGAAGAATTCCTTCAAGATGTAAAGGAGATGAAGCACAAGAACCTTGGCATTGAACTCTTGAAGAAGATTCTCAATGATGAAATCAAGGTACGGCTTAAATTCAATATTACAGAAGGGAAGAATCTTCTGGAGATGCTTGAGGCATCTATCAAGAAGTACCAGAATAACCTTTTGACAACCGCTGAAATCATAGAAGAATTGGTGGCAATCGCCAGGCAAATCCGAACCGTAGACGGTTTGGCAGAGAAGCTAAAATTAAAGAAAGACGAATTTGCATTCTACACCGCGTTGGAAATCAACGACAGCGCGGTAAAGATTCTAGGCGATGAAACACTGAAAAACATAGCCCGTGAAATCGCTGATAAGGTTCGTAAAAACGCAACAATAGACTGGGCAATGAAAGAAAGCGCCAGAGCAAAACTCATGGTTATCGTGAGGCGTACTTTGAATAAGTACGGTTACCCGCCGGACAAGCAGCAGAAAGCCGTTGACACAGTGCTTAAACAGGCTGAAGTATTGGCGGATTATTGGGTAGAGCAGTGACGGAAGCCGCCTTTCCCGACCTTATCCTGTGCTTGAACACCTCCCATCCTACGCAATCTCTCGGAACTAGCCAATAATGGAAATAGACAGGAAGTTGAACAATGTAGCGGCTGCTAAGTCCAGAGGTGCCTACTTCGTACTGATAGCACTTACCACATTCCGGAGTTATCATGAGATGCTTAATTGACCAGGGGGCACTCGCAGCACCTTCCCTCTCGACAGTAGTTCCTGAAGATGTGGATTAAGCCTTGCTGGTGGCAGGCGGTGAAACCAGCCGTGCCTTCAAGGGAAAGTTGTCCTGCCATGTGGCGTGTTATCCCATTCTCAGCTAGTTTGGGGTAATGGTTATGAAGCTGGATAGCCTTCTCCTTTAGTCCCGGTTCATTGTTCATTTCTCCCCAGGAGAAGGCGAATGGCAGTATCACGTTGACCACGATTTCGGACGCCTTACTTTTCCCCAGAAGGGCCGATGTTCTTGTTTTCGACCTGGTATCGAAATCGAAATGGTCCTGCCAGTAGCCGTCACCGAAAACAGTCAAGCTGTCTTCCAGCCAGCGATGCCTGCCTCTCCCTCTGTCCTTCTCCATTGAGCGGGGAGGGACAGGTGAGCTTTCCTTTACCAGCTGTAACATTCCCCACATTAACCCCGTGTCATAATACCTCTCCAGGAGGTAGCTCTGGGCTACAATGCGGCGTATCGGGGAGTTGTTGGGATATATATGCCAGAGGTTCCAATCAGTTTCCCTCATGGGAGTAGCTCCCCGGCCCACCGCCCGCCATACTAGCTCCAGTTCTCTTGGTCCATCATCCCGGGAAAATTCTCCCCGCGACCGCTGGGAGGGTAACAGGCCGGCTGTGCCTGCTAACCAGGCCTGCTTCAGTATCAGGGGTCTCACGGTCTCCATAAAGCTGAGGGACGCCCTATGAGCGAGCTCTTCAAAAGGCTTCGTGTTTTTGGAGTAACCTAAAGCTCTCATCAGGTGTTTCCAGAGCACCTGCTTTGCCTGCTCTCGCTCCGATTCAGCTTGAAAATGCATCGCTTTCCGTTTAAATCTTTCTTCACCGGCGATACTTAATAACCCGGCCAAAATTTTGGGGCCTGCACGTCTCTCTATCTGGAAGCAGGGAAGCTCATGATAAGGCATCAAGTAGGCCTGGTGCTGCAGTGTGGTTGATAAACATAGCACCGGAATTGATTTGCCATCTTGCCTCAAGGTAACAGAGTTGCAGTCCCGCCACAACACTACGTGAAGAATCACACTGTTGTATTCGGGATTGCTGTGATGGCCATGGTGGTACCAGTCGCTTGACCTGACATGGACCTCTACATCCCCCTTTATTAGATGAGACCCGTCCATGGCGATAATCGCTTCCCGGAAATCGGGGCCGCTATCACCACTGATTCTGCCAGGATAGACTCCCTTGACCCGTCCACCTTCTTCGGTAATCAGCTCTTTTCCCAGCAGTTGCTGCCACATCAGGACTACTGACCTTTCTGGGATGTTTATCCGCTTGCGTGTAAGCATAAGGTTAAAAAAATTTACTCCTTACTCTCTGTTAACGCTTTAAATCTCAGGGCATCATTGCGCATGGTTATGTTATTGAACAAAACGTAAGCCTCACCACTGCTCAATTCCTAGAGTCTTGCCAATTCATCATCGGTATGTCGGTGACGATAGTTGCGCCCCCGGTGTAAGCGGAAGTATTTTGCCTTCCTCTGAGGGAAGCCGCAGCAGCCTGCTTTAATTTGGCTTGTCATGCTCCTCCTCAGCTTTGTAGACGAAACCGCTGCGCTCAGCAACTATGCTAAGCAAAGTAGCCGAAGTCCCACGAGGCTGGTACATCCCTGTTTCCCATTCGCTGATTGTTTGTTGCCGTATACCTAATTCCTCAGCTAGCTTTGTTTGGGTTAATCCTAAATGCCGTCTCAATGCGCGAATACCTTCCTTTTTCCACTGCCTTCTCTTGCGTCGCTCCATTAATTTAAATTATACACGATTTAGTGTAAACTTTTGAAGCAAATTCTGAGAAAAATGTTAGAAAAACCTGCAAAAAATGGTGACTTTAAAAATTCTGTGCTATAATAATTGGCAGTCTCGGAGTTAGAGTGCTAAAATATTTAGGAAAGGAGGTAACATGGCAGCTAAGATTCAGCCTTTAGGAGACAGGGTGGTAATCAAACCCACCCCTAAAGAGGAAGTGAGCAAAGGAGGGATAGTCCTACCAGACACAGCTAAAGAGAAACCTCAGGATGGGAAAGTCATTGCTGTAGGGCCAGGCAGGCTATCCGAAGATGGCAAGCGCATTGCTATGGAGGTGGAAGTTGGGGATAAAGTGATTTATTCCAAATATGCTGGTACTGAATTTAAACTAGATGATGACGAACTGGTTATCATGCGTGAAAGTGACATTTTAGCCAAGAAAAGTTCATAAAAGGAGGAGAAGGAATGGCAAAACAGATTCTTTTTGGTGAAGAAGCAAGAAAATCATTAAAGAAAGGTGTAGATATTCTGAGCGAGGCTATCAGGGTAACTCTGGGGCCGCGTGGGCGCCCCGTAGCATTAGACAAGAAATGGGGTGCGCCAACGGTTATCAATGACGGCGTCTCCATAGCTAAAGAAGTGGAGCTACCTGACCCTTTTGAAAATATGGGGGTGCAGCTAGTAAAGCAGGCGTCAATTAAAACCAATGACCAATGCGGCGATGGCACTAGCACTGCCACCATTCTGGCTCAAGGTATCATTGGCGAAGGCTTTAAGAACATCGCTGCCGGAGCTGATTCCATGGCTTTAAAGCGTGGCATCGAGAAAGGGGTAGAAGCTGTAGTTGATGAACTTAAAAAGATGTCCATACCCGTGGCTGGCAAGGAACAGGTAGCTCAAGTAGCTGCTATATCGGCTATTGACCGGGAAATTGGCGATTTGATTGCTGATGTTATGGAAAAGGTGGGCAAAGATGGGGTTATCACGGTGGAGGAAGGTAAAGGGCTTAAGTTTGAAACTGAGTATGTTGAGGGTATGAAGTTCGATCGAGGCTATATAAGTCCCTATTTCATTACCAACCCTGAGCAGATGAGAGTAGAGCTGGAAGATCCCTATATCCTTATCGCTGATAAGAAGATCTCCGCCATAAACGACATTTTGCCTGCTTTGGAAAAAATGGTTCAAACTTCCAAGAACATCGTTATTATTGCTGA
>CAZQDF010000178.1:0-2003 GCA_964592065.1 uncultured Dehalococcoidales bacterium
GCTGGGTAGTCAGCATGGTTTTGCAATGCCAGGGGGCTAAAATACTTTACACTTCTGATTTACAAGGTTCTAGCATAGAAGATTATGCAGATTGGATTGTAAAGGAAAATCCAGATATCCTTATCTCAGATGGGCCAGCGACTTATCTCTTAGGCTATATGCTGAACCAGACAAACTTCAGGCGCACAATTCTTAATCTAAACTCTATCCTTCAAAATACCAGCACTCAAATCATAATTTATGACCATCATCTTCCCAGGGATGTTCATTTTAGGGAAAGAATGGCAGGGGTTTATGAGATTGCGAGGGAGAAAGGGAAAACTCTTATAACTGCCGCTGAATGGCTTGGGGTGGAAACCCCGATAAGGGAGTCAAGATGAACTGGCTAGATGAACTGAATATGGTGAGATTTAGCTGACATAACAAGAGCATGGCATGAGGGAAACAGTTTGTATATACTGAAGTTATACGCCATTCGTAATCTGGATGTGACAAAATGAGAATATATATAGCCCATTGTTCCGCAAAGAAAGATAACTCGTTAAAAGACACTGGTAAGAAAGTGACCCCAGATAAGCTGTATACAGCAACCCCAATTCAATGTTTCATAAACAAATGTAAAGGGAAGCAAGTCAAATGGGTGATTTTCTCGGATTTGTATGGTGTTTGGTTTCCAAATGTAGAACATGAATGGTATGAGAAGAACCCTGATACAGTTACAAAGCAGGAATTCGAGAGTCTATTAAATGATTTTGACCGAAAGCTTCAGGAATATGACAAAATTTGGTTTTATTACAACCCGGGGCGTTTTTACCCTTTGTATGAAAGGTTATTACAAACAAAAACAACTAGATCAAAAGGCAAAGTAGAACGAGTTACTCACATCAGAGAGATTGTGTAGATATACGGGATAATAAGAATGTCTGAAATGCGTAAATGGCTGCACAAACAGTTGGAACAACTACTGCTTATAAAATAGGAGAAAGGGAAGCCTATGATTATTGATGAAATAAAGAGCAAAGTTACCCCTATACTTAAACGATATGGTGTCAAAAGGGCAGCGATTTTCGGCTCAGTTGTGAGAGGAGAGGCTAAAGCCGATAGTGACATAGATATTCTGGTAGAGATTGAAGGCGATATGAGTTTGCTTGACTTTGTTGGGCTAAAAATCGAGATCGAAGAGGCACTGGGTAAGAAGGTTGATTTGGTGGAATACAGCACAATTAAACCGCTCATCAAGGAAAGGATATTGAGCGAACAGGTGGTCATCCTATGAAACGGGATATGAGGTTATATGTACAGGATATTTTGGAAAGCATTGAAGCGATAGAGGAATATATGCAAACACTTACTGAAGAGGAATTTTATAAGAACCGGCAGGTACAAGATGCAGTTCTGAGAAGGTTTGAAATCGTTGGGGAAGCAGCGAAAAAGGTAGATGAGGACTTCAGGAGCAAATATTCCGATATACCATGGAAAAAGATCGCTGGGATGAGAGATGTTCTTATTCACGAATATTTTGGTGTGAATTTAAAAAGAGTTTGGCTGATAATAAAGGAGGATTTGCCAGAACTTGAACTAAAGATTTCAAGGGTCTGGGAGGAAATAAAAGATTGGAGAGGCCAGCAATGAACTGGCTAGATATAGTTATCATAGCTACTGCTATCATATTTGGCTTTGTAGGCTTGTGGAGAGGAGCTATCAGGACAGCATTTGGTATTGCAGGATTAATAGGAGGTATAGCTTTGGCCGGGCATTATTATGGCAGGCTTGCCGATGCGCTTTTCCCCGATGGGGCTGTTTGGGCGAAGATAGCTGCTTATGCCATCATCCTGGTAGCCACTTTAATTGCAGCTAGCGTGATTGGCTTGGCTGTATCCAAGCTGGTTCACATTACAATGCTTGGCTGGCTGGATAGGCTCATTGGCTTCATCCTTGGAGCTGGCATAGGTAGCATGCTATGGGCTGCTGTTCTTGCCATCGCGAGTAAGTATTTGCCAAGC
>CAZQDF010000178.1:2103-3963 GCA_964592065.1 uncultured Dehalococcoidales bacterium
TTTGATGAACGGGCTGGCTGTCCTTAAATATGAGCAGTGTGGGAATGGCGGCAATGCCATATTTAGTAGCTATGGAGCTGTTATCCTCCACATTGACTTTAGTAAAATTCACTTTGCCAGCGTACTCCTCAGCTAGTTCCTCCAAAATAGGGGCAGCAGCTAGGCAAGGGGCACACCACTCTGCCCAGAAGTCTACTAAAACTGGCAATTTAGATTCTAAGACGGCCTTGCGGAAGTGGTCCTCACCTGTCATTGATTGTATCATGGCTCAACTCCACACAGTTTAAGTTGTCATGTCTAAAGAGAAGAATTCAATAGCATTCCTTGTGGTCAGCTCAGCAATTATAGATTCATCTGTCCCTTTGAGCCGAGCGGTGGCCTTCAAACTCCTTAGAACATCGGTTGGCTTGGATTCATATTTTGATTCCAGACCATAAGTGACGGGGCAATCTGTTTCCAAGAGTAGCCTATCAAGAGGTGTTTCCCTAATAGCTCTTCTATGTTCTTCATGGTATTCAGTGGCTGGCGTAGCGGAAATGAAATAGCCAGCGTCAATTATGTTTCTGAGAACGCTGGAAAACCCGGTAAACCAATGGAAAACAGCTTTGCCTACTTCAGCATCTTTAACTGACTGAAACGAGTCTTTCCAGGCATATCTGCTATGGATTATTGCTGGCTTAGCATATTTTCTAGCTAAATCTAGAAGACGTCTTAGAACTTCCTTCTGCCACTCTTTCGATGCAGCTCTAACCAATCTTTTATGATAGTCTAAGCCTATTTCACCGATAGCAACTGCCGTGGTAATATTCTGCTCGATAAATCGCAAGTTTTCGTCTATCTGGTGAGGTTCAAGATTAGCTAGCCTCCAAGGATGTAATCCTAAGGCAGGGTAGACAAAGCGACGATGTTTTTGTGATATTTCCAATATTTTCATATTCGATTGGTAATCTGAACCTACAGCCACTATGGCGATAACGCCATTCTGTTGAGCTTCTTGAAGCATCAAATCGACACTTTGCAGTTCATCCAGATGAGCGTGAGTATCGATGAGCTTGTGCACTAAATTTTCTTCTCGGCGAGCATGCCTTTGTAGTAGTTAAGTCCCGTTTCTGTCGGCTTATACATGTAAAGGGAAAACTCTCCTAGCTCCTTAGTAACTAAGTTTGCTGATACCAATGCTCTCAGCATTGCCTCGCCAAAGTAACCCGTCAAGAGAAGGTGGTGATCTGGCACAGCTTTACCGGTTGTTTCATATTTCCGGCAAATAGCGCCTAAGAGCTTTGCTGGTTCCTCTTCTAAACTTTGAAAAAGAGCCTGCATAGTTTTAGTTTTCTTAATTTCAATTACGAAATCTTCAAAAGTAGCCATTGAGTTAGCTTCTGACTTTCACGATAACATAGAGGTCGCCAGGAGGGTCTCCTTTTAATCCCATTCCCTTCAACTTTATTCTTGTTTGCTCTGTAACTCCCGCTGGCACTTTGACCACAAGGTTTTTCCTCTCCTTGCCTCTCTTATATTTTATTCCTTTTTCACCCCCGGCGGCAGCTTCCTTCTGAGAGAGGGCGATTTCATGGTATAAATCTTCTCCGACATGTTGACCAGAGGGGAGCTCAACTCCCAGCATTTTTGTAAGGGTAAATTTCATTAGCTTGTCTGCAAGTCTTAACAATAACGGTAGCTTATATTTTTTAGAGGGGGATGAGGGAAATTGCCATTCTCCTATTGGCTTAGTGGAAAAAGTGAAGGTGAATCCCCTGCCACCAAAGAACATATTATCCACAAATTTCTCGTCGTACCTTAACCCAAGCTCTTGAAACATCCTTGCTAATTCTTGAGATAAATATGGGTTGGTAAATGCAC
>CAZQDF010000179.1:0-3956 GCA_964592065.1 uncultured Dehalococcoidales bacterium
AGCTCTTGAAACATCCTTGCTAATTCTTGAGATAAATATGGGTTGGTAAATGCACCCCTGAACACCTGTTCCTGGCTGTAATATCCTCCAGCGTATTGAGGGCCGTGTTTAAATCCAACTTGCCTCATCCTGTCATATTCTTGCCTTTTGCCTTGGTCACCCAATATAACGTATGCCTCATTGACTTCCTTGAACCTTTCCTCAGCCCACTTCTCATTTTCTGGGTTTTTATCTGGGTGATATTTCATGGCAAGTCTTCTGAAGGCATGCTTTATCTCTTCCTGACTAGCCCCTTCAGACACAGCAAGAACAGAGTAGTAATCTTTCAACTCACTGTACATTTGCTTTGAGGATATCAGAGTTATTTATTATTACTAACTTGCCCGATTAACTTTAGTAATCTCGCTCCCTGCGCAATAGAATCATCATAATGGAAGCTGAGTTGCGGAATACATCTCATTTTTAAGTGCGATGCCAGTTCCTTGCGCAAAAATCCTGAAGCGGTGTTGAAACCTGCTAACATGTCTCTCTTACTCGCTTCGTTTCCCAGGATGCTAACATATACCTTGGCATACTTAAAATCGGGTGAAAGTGAAACTCCTGTTACTGAAATAAGTGCACTCAGCCGAGGGTCATTGACCTGACGCTCAAGTAATCCGCTGATTTCCCGCTGGATAAGTTTGCTTGTTCGTTCATTGCGCCTAATCATTTAGATCTTCTTATAAATTCTTCGCTTTTTGTCATTCTGAGTTTAGCAAAAATCTCTGAGTTTCTTCATTCTGCTTCAGTCTGCTCAGAATGGCATTTGCCACTTTAGTTCGTTCTTTCCTTTCGATAAAGCTCGATAATATCGCCAGCTTGGAAGTTAAGGAACCCATCTATACCCACACCACATTCGAGGCCGGCGGGAACTTCAGTGACGCTATCTTTAAAACGCCTTAAGCTGGAGACTCGAGATTCATGAATAACCTTATTTTGGCGCAATATTTTGGCTTGAGCATCCCTCCATATCTTGCCTTCCATGACATAAGCTCCTGCCACCTCGCCTTTCCCGCTAGAGAAGATAGCTCTTACCTCAGCACGTCCACTAAGAATTTCTGCATAGGTTGGCTCAAGCATCCCTTTCAACGTCTTATCTATGTCTTCTATTAGCTTGTAGATCACTTCGTAATATTGGATGCTTACTTTTTCTGCTTCAGCTAGCTGCGTTGCTCCAGGCGCAGGGCTGGTATTGAAACCGATGATAATGCCTTTTGAAGCTGAGGCTAAAAGCACATCACTTTCCGTAATGCTACCACTAGCAGCATGGATAATCCTGGCCTTTGCTTCTTCTGTGCCTAATTGTTCTACAGAGGTCCTGATTGGTTCAATGCTACCCTGGACATCTGTTTTCAAGATTATATTGAGTTCCTTTGCTCGCCCGTAGCTTACCTGAGTGGAGAAGGCGCTTAAACTTAAGGGGGTGTGAGTTGCTGTAGCCTTTCTTTTGTCTATAATGCTTCGTGCTTGATGCTCATCAGCGACCACAGTAAAAACGTCTCCTGATTTTGGCACACTATTTATGCCAAGTATTTCTACCGCAGCTGAGGGCTCGGCTTTCCGAGCCTGCTTTCCCTTTTCATCGAACATAGCCTTGATTTTGCCCCAAGTATTGCCGGCTACCACCACATCGCCTGGTTTGAGAGTGCCTTTCTGAATTAGGAGAGTAGCTAAAGGGCCTTTAGTTTTGTCTAACTTGGCTTCAATGACCACTCCTTCTGAAGGACAATTTGGGTCAGCTTTTAGTTCCAATATGTCAGCAACGAGAAACAGATTTTCCAGTAAATCTGATATTCCTTGTCCTGTTTTGGCCGAAATGGGAACACAGACAACATCACCACCCCATTCTTCAATAACCAGACCTGAATCAGCAAGCTGCTGTTTTACACGTTCAATGTTAGCGTTAGGCTTATCAATCTTATTGATGGCGACTATTGTGGGCACTTTAGCAGCCTTAGCGTGGTTTATGGCTTCCACACTCTGAGGCATAACACCATCATCAGCAGCAACTAATAAAACCACAATGTCAGTTGCTCGTGCCCCGTGAGCTCTCATGGCAGTAAAAGCCTCGTGTCCCGGTGTATCCAAAAAAGTGATTTTACGTTCATCCACTGTGACTTGGTAGGCACCAATATGTTGGGTAATGGCTCCCGTCTCATGAGCAGCTATACTGCTTTTTCTAATGGTATCAAGGAGGGTTGTCTTGCCGTGGTCAACATGTCCCATCACAGTAACCACTGGAGGGCGGATTTGTAATTTTTTTCCCACTGCTTTTCTATGATGAGGGGGTGACCGACGCTCTACTTTCTGCCGAACTCTATAACCGAAATCTGTGGTTATCATAGTCGCAGTGTCGAAATCGATAGCTTGGTTTATGTTGACCATGATGTCTTTTCGCATGAGCTGCTTAATAATTTTTACAGGCTCTACCTTTAGGATGTCAGCCAATTGCTTTATACTTATAGAAGATGGGAGCTCAACCTGGGGCAAAGCTGACACTGTTTTTTTTGCTTCTTGCTTTCTAGCCACCTGTCCTGACCCTTTACTATTCAAATTCAACTTCCTCTGGTAGGGTGTTGCTATAATCAACTAAAGCTTGACGATTATCATCACTAAGCTTCGTTCTTAAGGCATATTCTAAGTGTTTCCTTCTTAGCGCTACCTCCCAGCAATCTTTTTTAGGACACAAATAAGCTCCTCTGCCTGGCTTCTTAATAGATGTATCTATTTCAACCGCTCCATTTTTGGCACGCACCAGGCGAATTAAATATTTTTTGTCTCTTATCTGTCGACAAGCGACACAAGTTCGCTGAGGTATATGCTTATTCTTCACTTTCCGCATCCTCTGAGTGAAGCGCTTGCTTTCTATATCGCTTACTCTTACTCTTTTCTTTCCCTGGTTTTTTATTTCCCTCTTCATCTTGTCTTTTTACTTTTAGCAAGCTGGACAAGATATCCTCGGCGAAGCGAATCTGCTGTTTTTCTTTTGGAGGTTGAGGTGAAGCCTCCGAAACAGATGGAGGCTCAGTTGGCTCTTCAATTACAACGTCACTAATTGGCTCTAACGCCACAGGCTCAGTTGAAATAAGTTCCTCAGTTACTGTGTCCTCTTGAGCAGCAGCCTTTTTTGCTTCGGCAGCAGACACGCTCTTAATATCGATTCGCCAACCTGTGAGTCTTGCTGCTAATCTAGCGTTCTGTCCCTCTTTACCTATAGCTAAAGAAAGTTGCTTATCAGGGACAACCACGGTAGCTGTTTTTCCTGTTTCATCGGTTTTGATACTCGTTACTTGGGCTGGGCTAAGAGCGTTAGAGATAAACACCTCAGGGTTGGGATGCCACTGAATTACGTCTATTTTTTCGCCATTTAGCTCATTAATGATGCTTTGTAGCCTGATACTCCGGGGCCCGAGACAGCAACCTATGGGGTCAACGCCTTCTTGAATGGTTGATACTGCTATTTTGGTTCGATATCCAGCTTCGCGAGCTATCGCTTTTAACTGCACAACTCTGCTGTGAACTTCAGGGATTTCTAATTCAAAAAGGCGACGTAGCAAATTAGGGTGAGATCGAGAAACTATCATTTGAGGTCTTTTAACGCCTCGTACTATCTCTAAAGGGTAAAATTTGAGTCGCTGCCCTTTATAATAATGTTCGTTTTGTACTTGCTCACTTAGAGGAAGTATTGCCTCTGTTCTGTTCAGCCTGATGTAAATTTGTTTAGGTTCAGTAAATTGAACTACTCCAGTTACAAGCTCTCCCTCTCTGCCAGCAGACTCTCCGTAGGTTGTGTGGTACTCTGCTTCCCGTAGTCGCTGCAAAATGACTTGCTTTGCTGACTGAGCGGTGATACGTCTGGTACTCTTAGGTGCGGATTCTATTTCTACTATATCACCAACTGTAGCTGTATCTCGTAA
>CAZQDF010000180.1:0-3951 GCA_964592065.1 uncultured Dehalococcoidales bacterium
AGCTTAGTGAAGCATTACAATCCCACAAGTTTGTGGTCACGGGTGAAGTCGGCCCGCATCAAGGATCTTATTAAGGAATTAAGAACAAGGGTTGGGAAAGTTAGCCTTGTAGTTAACAGGGTGAACGGTAAGCTTCCCTCAGAAATAGGAAAGGCGATTGATGATTTTGGGCTTTCACTCATCACTACAATCCCTGAAGACCCCTATGTTGCTGATTTGGAGATAAAAAGGAACACCGCTTGTGGCTCTCCCTCAGGATTCTCCCCTTCAGCAAAGAATGAAGGAGATAGCAAGCAAGATAAGTTGCTTAAGGAAGGAGTGCAATGAACAAAAATGTTGACGAATACCCCGTAATCTGGCTCCAAGGTGCCGGATGTACCGGCTGCTCTGTATCAGTTTTAAACTCCGTTAGCCCGACGATAAAGAATGTTCTTATTGATGAAGTTATTCCTGGAAAGCATGTGAATCTCAGGTTTCACCCCACGATAATGGCTGGGGCAGGCGAGCTGGCGATAGAAGTACTCAGGGATACACAGGAGCATCGAAAAGGAGAGTATATCCTTATCGTTGAAGGTGCAGTTCCCACGGCCGAAGATGGAGTTTATGCAGTTGTGGGGGAGGAAGATGGGAAGCCGGTAACCCTTCTTTCCAGGGTTCTTTCTTTAGGCGCTAATGCAATGGCTATTATCGCCCTAGGAACTTGTGCTGCCTTTGGTGGGATTCCTTCTGGATCTCCCAATCCCACCGGATGTCGAGGGGTTATGGATACCTTTGAAACTCATAATATCTCAACCCCAGTGATAAACATTCCGGGCTGTCCTCCTCATCCTGACTGGTTCGTAGGGACCGTAGCCAGCATTCTTATTGGAGGGCTTCCTGAGCCTGAGGAACTTGATGAATTTGATAGGCCGAAGCTTTTCTTTGGCTCACTGATTCACGAGAATTGCCCGCGCCGCGCCTATTACGACGAAAGGAAATTTGCTAAAAAGCTTGGGGAGCCCGGCTGTCTTTATGATCTAGGATGCAAAGGGTCTGTCACTTATGCTGATTGTCCACTTCGCCTCTGGAATGGAGGGGTGAATTGGTGCATCGGCAACAATTCTCCCTGCATCGGCTGCTGCGAGCCCGGTTTCCCAGATGTTGTGTCCCCCTTCTATGCCAAGATGGAGGAATATCTCCCTCAAGGCGGGGAAAAATAAGTAAGGAGGAGCAAGTTGGGTCAAATAATTATAGATCCGCTCACTCGAATTGAAGGTCACCTAAAAATTGAGGCCATGGTGGAGGATGGGGTGGTCAAAGAGGCAAGGTCCACAGGGACTTTGTTCCGCGGTTTTGAAATTATCCTTCGGGGGCGGGATCCACGTGATGCACAGCGAATAACTCAAAGAATTTGTG
Organism: uncultured Dehalococcoidales bacterium; assembly: GCA_964592065.1. Taxonomy (GTDB): domain Bacteria; phylum Chloroflexota; class Dehalococcoidia; order GIF9; family AB-539-J10; genus JAFGBN01. The sequence goes on from CAZQDF010000180.1 coordinate 1,396, forward strand.
GGGTTTGCCCCACAAGTCACTCCACTGCAGCTGCTCTAAACTTGGATAGTGCCTTTGGAATCGCTGCTAAGATCCCTGGGAATGGGCGAATCCTCCGCAATCTTATTCTTGGAGCAGCCCATATTGCGGATCATATCTTACATTTTTATCACCTTTCTGCTTTGGATTATGTGGATATCGGCGCCCTGGGAAAATATGAGGGAAAAGATCCAACTTTAAATTCAGTTAAAGATTTCATCACAAGAGGAGAACTTGGCCCCTTTATTACGAGGTACAACGACGATTTTCGCCTTTCCCAGGAAGCTAACGTGGAACTGGCAGCGCGTTACCTAAAGGCTTTCGAGATGCGCCGTAAGGCGCAGGAAGCGGCAGCGATATTCGGCGGGAAGCTTCCCCACAATATAGGCATTGTTCCCGGAGGGGTGACGGCTATTGCCACAGTGGATAAGATCGCCTCCTTCCTTTGGAGGTTAAATGAGCTTCGGGATTTTATTGATAATGTTTACCTCCCCGATGTAATTAAAGTGGCAAAGGCGTATCCTGACTATCTTGAAATTGGTGCAGGATGTAAGAGAACTCTCAGCTACGGAGTGTATGAGCTCGAGACTACGGAGGCTGACCTAGTAAGGAGGAAAAGGCTTTTCAAAAATGGGCTTGTTTCTGAGAGTTTAGAACTTGAGCCTTTAGACATCTCAAAGATTCGTGAGGAGGTTAGAAACTCTTGGTATGCTGAGGAGTGCGCTGGAAAGCCAACCGAGGGAAAAACTATCCCCACTCCACACAAGGAAGGTGCCTACTCTTGGATAAAATCACCTCGAAGTGATGGCCGGGTCTGTGAAGTTGGATCTCTAGCTCGAGTTCTTGCCACATATGTTGGGGGCGATCCGAGAATGCGAGAACTTGTAGACGGAGCTTTGAAGGAAATCGGCGTCTCAGCGAAAGCGCTTTTCTCAACTTTGGGCCGGCATCTTGCTCGGGCTTTGGGAGCAAAGTTTATCGCTGATTCTATGCCTGCCTGGCTTTTAGAGCTTAAGCCAGGAGAGCCAGCATATATTGACTATGAGGTGCCTGAAGAGTCGGAAGGAATGGGCATTACTGAGGCAGCGCGTGGTGCCTTGGGGCACTGGATAAAGATAAAGGATAGGAAAATAGCTCTATACCAATGCGTTGTTCCCACAACTTGGAATGCCTCGCCGCGTGATGACCATGAGCAGCCAGGACCTATTGAGCAGGCTTTAGCTGGGATTAAGATAAAGGATGAAAAGAACCCGGTAGAGATAGGGCGGATTGTACGTTCCTTCGATCCCTGCCTTGCTTGTGCAGTGCACCTCCTCTCACCAAAGGGAACGGAAATTGGTAGAGTTCAAGTTTGCTAACATGGCTGAGGTTGGCATTGTTGGCGTCGGGAACCTACTCCTCAAAGATGAGGGAATAGGGGTTCACGTGATTCAGGCCCTTGAAAAGCTAGAAATTGAAGGTGTGAAGCTTATCGACGCCGGGACCTCTCCAGATTTTCCTTTCTTCGTTCAAGGGCTGAAGAAGCTTGTGGTCATTGATGCTGCCCAGATGGGGGGGCAGCCGGGGGTGGTTTACAAGTTCACTCTCTCTGAGCTTGAACTTGAATCTAAAGAAACGTTCTCCCTTCATGAGATAGGGCTTATTGAAAACCTTAAGCTTGCCCAGGCTCTAGGAGGCCCAAGAGAGGTAACGATTATAGGCGTTGAACCCGCTGAAGTAAACTGGGGGCTTGAGCTCTCACCAATCCTTAGAGAAAAGTTTCCCCAGATTTTAAATCTTGTGTTGGAGGAAGGAAATGCTTTGCTCAGAACAGAAACCGTTTGAGGAGATCTTGGGTTATCTTAATGGAGAAAATTCCACCTTTATTGTTGGCTGTAAAGGTTGCGCCGAGGGATGTGAGAGTGGGGGTGAGCCTCAGGTTAAAGAAATAAAGGATAAATTGGAGAAAGAAGGCAAGAGGGTTAAGGGCTTTACTGTTATTGACATAGTTTGTGATGCCCATCTCTCCCGTCTAAAACTTGCCGCTCACAAGAAAGCCGTTGATGAAGCCGATTCCATTCTTGTTATGACTTGTGGGGCGGGAATTCAGACTATAGCTGAGCTCGCTGACAAGATGGTACACCCTGGTTGCAATACCATTTCCTCAGGTGGGGGTCATGCTGAGTGGAAGGAAGCGGAAAGATGTCTCGAGTGCGGCGATTGTATACTGGATTTTACTGGTGGCATTTGCCCCATAGCGAGATGTTCCAAGCATTTGCTTAACGGTCCCTGTGGTGGCTCGCAAGGTGGTAAGTGTGAGGTCGATTCAAGCATTCCTTGTGCCTGGCAATTGACTATCGAGAGGCTGACTAAGCTGGGACAACTCGATAAGCTAGGGAAGATCGTGCCTCCAAAGAATTGGACCGTAAGCCTTGTTGCAGGGCGACCAGTTAAACGGTAGAATTCAGAAAAGGAGCAAACGAGGGGGCATGAGCAAGTTTAGCGAAGCATTACAATCCCACAAGTTTGTGGTCACGGGTGAAGTCGGCCCACCTAAAG
>CAZQDF010000181.1:0-3896 GCA_964592065.1 uncultured Dehalococcoidales bacterium
TCTCGGCGCTCAAAGAGAGCCCTGGTAGCTGCATGACGTAATTTGTCAATTTCCTCATTTATGTCGGTCTCCTTCTCGATGTAGAGGTCGGTGCTAGGAATATATGCCTCAGGCTGGTAATAATCATAATAGCTGACAAAATACTCCACGGCGCTTTCAGGAAAGAATTCTTTGAACTCGGTAGCTAACTGAGCGGCCAAAGTTTTGTTATGACAAATAACCAGGGTGGGTTTTTGTACCCTCTCGATAACATTAGCCATGGTGAAGGTCTTGCCACTGCCAGTAACACCAAGCAAAGTCTGCTCACGATAGCCCTTCTCTAGGCCCTCAGCCAGCTTGTCTACTGCCTGTGGTTGGTCTCCGGTAAGATGAAAATCGGAAACAATTTTGAACAATGACCTTTTCCAATTAATAAACTCAATTTTAGCTATCAGTTTTCAGTTATCAGATTGATACTGAATGCTAACTGCTGAATACTGACTGCTGACTATAGCATTCTAGCCTATGCCCTAGGCATTTTGCCAATTTTTGAATGTGAAGCAAAATGAAATGGTCAATTACAGAGGTTTCATACTGGATTGAATGAGATTCGATTTCGAAGATTCTTTAGAGACAACTTGAACGGTAAGAGCACAAAGTGACATTTCCATTTAGGCCTTGCACTAGCCTAGCTTTTGCTGACTTTTCACAAATAGCTATACAAAATGGCTTTGTGTTGGGTCATACCCAATCCGCTGTGTACTACCATCGTAGCATGCCACCACGCTGCGCTGCTGGCACAGTCTCACTAAGCAGCGCTGGTGCGGAAACGCCATACGGCTATGATGCCGAATACTACAGCGAAGCCGATGAGGGCTAACATCTCCGGACCCGCGGCGCTGAAGTCGGCGCCGAAGACCATCAGTTTGTTGAAGCCTGCATTTGCCCAGCCATGGGGAGTTATCTTGGCCATGAACTGCATCCATTTGGGGAGGGTGAAGAGAGGCCACCAGCAGCCCCCGAGGGGCGCCAGTGCCAGAGAGGTAAGCACAGCTATGGAGCCAGCACTGCGCTGGGTCTTGGCAAAGGTGGCCAACATGATGGCAAAGGCCGAGGACATAATCACCATCAGGATAGAGAGGATGACAACAGCGCCAGGAGAGAGTCCCAGGTCTATATCAAATACCAAAATACCTACTGCCCAGAATATCAGTATCTGAATCAGGCCCTTGGCCGCTGTGCCCGCGAATGTGCCCCCCAGTATGGCCTCGCGTCTTACCGACCCAGCCAGCAGCCGTTCCAGGGTATGGTTTTGGCGCTCGCGAACTATGCTTTCGGCAGCCAGGGCGGCGGTGAAAAAGACGAACATCACCAGGTAGCCAGGAATAACGAGGTTAGATGGGTTCCACGCCTCTACCTCCGCTACCTTTTCCGTCTTGAATTCTATTAAAGATTCCTCGGCGGTTGTGCCTCCCCAATCGGAGAAAAGCTGCTGTATGGCTTCCCCGATGTACGGTGATTCACCCAGTGCTATGCTTTGTTGTACCAGCAGCCCTATGGCAGCATTGGCAGCCACCTGCTGTGAGCCAACCCGGGAGGCAATAGCCCGGGCTAGCCCGTTGAGGGCGGCTCTAGTATTGATGGCCTCGGCATCGGCTACCACTTCAAGCTGGGTACCATAGCCCATAAATAGCCCGTCGGTGAAATCCGACGGAAAGGCCATGAAGCCAGCCAGTTCTTTGTCCTCAACTGCCTGGACAGCTTCGTCATAATCCTTGTCCCAGACTATCTTAGGTTCACCCGGCTTGAGTTGAGAATCATCCTTAGTTTCCATAGCCCCGATTACCCGATGGCTCAGGCCACCCTCTGCCTCCCGGGTGACTAGATGGAGTTCCAGTCTGTTATCCTCGCTGCCAACACCGGCCAGGACGAAATTGAATAAAACGATGAAAAAGAAAGGGAAAAGTATGGCAAATAACAGAGCCATACGGTCTGTGGCAAAGAGTTTCAAATCTTTCGCAGCAATAAACCAGGCATGAATTATGTGTTTCACAGCTTCTATCTACCTCCGGGCGCAATCTTGAATAGAATTCGGCTGAGGGCCAACCCTGCTATGGCGACTCCTCCCAGGACCGCCAGCTCCAGACCGATATCAGCCAAAGAGCCTCCCTGGGCTATTACCATATTGAAGGCGTCGTTGGCATAGGTATTGATGGAAATCTTGCTGATGGTGGCCACCACCGAGCCCTCAGTGATTTCAAAGAAGGTGCCGCCTAGCATGACCGTAGCCATGGTGAAGAAGACGGCAATCCAGGTAGCCGAGTCCTCACTGCGGACAACTGAGGCAATAACGAGCCCTACGGCACTGGCCGCGGCAGCGAAAATGAGGGCGAGAACCAGGGATTGAGCAAAGGAAAGAGGGGTGAAAATCTGAAAGACTATATAGGCCAGAGCTAATAAAATGAATGTCTGTACGAAGCCGCGGGAAATACTGGCCAGAAACTTGCCGACAAAAAGCTGCCCTACACTGAGTTGGGTAGTTAGCAATCGCTCCAGAGTCCCCTTCTTGCGCTCCTCTACCACGGTCCTGGCGGTCAAGGTTATGGCGAATAGGACGAACATGGTAACGATACGGGGGAAGAATTGGGTGACTGGGTCAATTTCCGTGCCCACTGTCTTCTCCTCGACCTCCACGGTGGGATGCTCTTGTTCCCGGTCCAGGAATTTGTGCACGGTGATTTCTAGCTGGTCTTGACTAATATCCCCTCCTGCCAAAGCATTTCTAACCTGGCTCTGCACCTGGAGTTCCTGGTTCATCTCCTCAGCCACACCACGGATGATGCTGGCTACTATCTGGCCCTCTTCACCTCCATTTCCTCTCTGCTTGAATACCAGTTGTGCTTGTTCTCCAGTGGTGAGCTTATTAGAGAAGCCCTTGGGTATATGGAGGATCATCAGCAGGTTAAACCGCTCTAATTTGGAATCTGCCTCTGGCAGGGAAAGCAACTCAATATCAAGGTTCTCAAGCTCGTCAAGCTGTTCCAGAAGGAGAGTGGAGTAAGTCCCTCCCTGGTCTTCGTTTACCACATGGGCGGTACCGTGGAACGTGGATTGCCCACCAAAGGCACCGTACATAAGAGCAAAGACAGCTATGGGTAAGAGCAAGCTGAAGGCCAGGTCAGCCTTGTCCTGTAAGTAGGTGCGGACTTCCCGTAGGGCGACTATCAGAGGTCTGTTCATAGCCTTCTCTAATCACGGAGGCTTCTGCCGGTCAACTTTAAGAAAACATCCTCTAGGGTTATTTGCTCTGGTGCCCCAATCTGGCTCTTGAGTTCATATGGGGTGTCCATAGCGATTATCTGGCCTCCATCCATAATGGCCACACGGTCGCAGAGGCGGTCAGCTTCTTGCATATAATGGGTGGTGTACAGGATGGTCATTCCCTTATTCCTCAGGCCCTCGATAGTTTCGTAGATGTTGTTCCGCGATTGGGGGTCTATGCCCACCGTGGGCTCATCCAGAAAGAGAAGCTCAGGATGGCCCATAAGAGCAATGGCCAAGTTGATGCGTCGTTTCATACCTCCAGAGAACTTGTCTACCTTCCCCTTGGCTCTCTCCACTAGCCCCATCAGTTCCAGGTTAGCCATGGCTTGGGCCCGTGTTTCTTTGCCACTTAGCCCCGACATCCGTCCAAAAAAGACCAGATTATCCAGAGCAGAGAGGTCTGCGTAAAGGGCTAGCTCCTGAGGACAGACGCCAATGAGGCTGCGAACGGCATCGGCATTATGCCGCATAGAATAACCTCCTATCGTGACATCGCCGCGGTCCGGTTGCAATACCGTAGACAGCATGCGTATGGTAGTGGTTTTGCCGGCACCGTTGGGTCCCAGAAGGCCGAAGATTTCGCCCTTATGGAT
>CAZQDF010000182.1:0-3842 GCA_964592065.1 uncultured Dehalococcoidales bacterium
ACTGTTTCATCTTCATAATAGATATTGTAGAGCTCTTTGCTCTCCGTCATGGCTTTATCCAGCGTGATAGTTAGCTCTAGAGGAATAAGACGGGCTACTTGATCGACTTGAGCATAAGGCATGCCCAGAGCTCGTCCGGTGTCCCTTAGGGCTGCTCTAGCTCCCAAAGTGCCAAAAGTGATAATTTGAGCTACGTGGTCAGGTCCATATTTTTGGTTGACGTAGGCTATAACTTCATCGCGGCGATCATCCTGGAAGTCAAGGTCAATGTCTGGCATCTCTCGCCGCTCTACATTGAGGAAGCGTTCGAAAACGAGCTCATAGCTCAGCGGGTCTATATCGGTGATATCCAGGCAGTAAAGAGCCAGGCTAGCAGCAGCGCTCCCCCGAACACCGAAGTAGATACCCTGTTTCCTGGCGAATGAGGTAATATCCCAGACGACGAGGAAATAATGGGCAAATCTTGTCTTTTGGATAACGTCAAGCTCATAACTGAGGCGTTCTTTAGCTTCGGAAGTTGCCTCTGGATAACGTTTTTCTAGCCCGTGCCAACAAAGTTCAGCGAGAAAACCATCAGCAGTTTTGTTTTCAGGTAGTGTTAACTGAGGCAAGTGAAGCTTGGTAAAATCCAATTCTAGCTGGCACATATCAGCAATTCGCTGAGTGTTCTCTATGGCTTGAGGTAAGTCGCTGAATAGTTGGGCCACCTCCTCCGGGCTTCTGAGGTAGAAGAAATCGCCCGCCATCTTCATCCTCTTTTCGTCATAAATTGAACTGTTGGTCTGTATACATAATAGGAGCTCATGGGCAGGGGCATCTTTTTTATCAATGTAATGAACATCAAAAGTGGCTACAGGTGGTATATTGAGCTTAACAGATAAGGGAACAAGTTCCTGGTTGATTTGCTCCAACTCGGGGATTGGATGTCGCTGAATCTCCAGATAGTAATCGCCGAAGACTTCTTTGTACCATGAGGCTACTGTAGCAGCATCGTCAATTCGTCCCTCTAGAATGAGCTGAGAGAGTTCTCCCCGAGTACAGCCGGAAAGAGCGATAAGCCCATCGTGATGAAGCTCCAGGAGCTCCTTATCTACCCTGGGCTTGTAGTAGAATCCCTCAAGGTAGCTTTTAGTAACTAATTGAATTAAATTACGGTATCCTTTCTCATTTTTGGCGAGTAAGGTAAGATGATAGTGGTTTTTATGAGCAAGGTCTCGACTATGGCGGTCGGTTTGAGCTACATAAACTTCGCAACCAATAATTGGCTTTATTCCTGCTTCCTTAGCTGCAGTATAAAAATCAAGGACGCCATACATGGCGCCGTGGTCGGTAATGGCGAGGCTATCCATGCCCAATTCCTTAGTCTTACTTATAAGCTGGGGAATGCGGCACATGCCATCAAGCAAGCTGTATTCAGTGTGAACATGAAGATGAGTGAATTTCTGTGGCATCTCCTGAATTATAGCATAGGTCATTGCGAGCAAAGCGAAGCAATCTCAGAGGAAAAGTGAAAATCGTTAAAACAGCTACTCGGTGGCTATTCATAGTTTGTTTCCCCCTTCTGCTTCTTACCAGCACCATTCATCTGGGAGTGACCAGCTTGCATATTTACGAATACGGTTTTGACAAATATCACATAAGCCAGGTTACAGGGATAGATGAGACACAATTAAGTGAGGTGGCGCAAAGGCTCGTGGATTATTTTAATTCTGAAGTGGAGACGCCTCAGATAAAGCTAGTTAACACCAACGGGGATGAATTCGAACTGTTCCATGACTATGAACTTATTCATCTTCAGGATGTAAAGGGGCTATTTAAGCTTGATTACCAAATTCAGGTGGCGAGCCTTGCCTATGTTGTTATTTATGCTTTGCTCCCTTCGCTTACTGTCATTCTGAGGGAGCGAAGCAAGCGAAGAATCTCGCTCAGGGCAGGCTTTTTGCTGTGGGGAAGGGGTCGCTGGCAGGATTTGGCTAAAGAGATAAGGCAGGGATGTGCGCTGACGCTAATCCTCATAGCAGCAGCGGGCATCGCCTCAATTTTTGGCTTCGAACGGTTGTTTATCCGTTTTCACTATCTTGTGTTTACTAATCCGTACTGGATGCTCGACCCGAGCAAAGACTACCTTATTATGTTGTTCCCCGAAGGCTTCTGGCAGGATATTGCCTTCTTGGGAGGTATAGCTATAGCCGTGGAGGCTTTTCTCCTGGGCGGTATTGCCTGGGCAGTTCCTTTTATTTACCGAAAACGTAAGCGCTAGATAGATTTCCTCCAATCTGCTATAATTTTTAAAATGGCCACAGAGAAAGAAAAGGCAGTAGAAATAGCCATTGAGCAGATCGAACATCAATTTGGCAAAGGGTCTATCATGAGGCTGGGTGAATCCCCAGCTAGAATATCCGAAGATGCTATTTCAACCGGGTCGTTGACTCTTGATTTGGCTTTAGGCATAGGGGGCATACCTCGAGGGCGTGTCACTGAAATTTTCGGCTCTGAGGCTTCAGGCAAAACTACGCTTGGCCAGCATATAATTGCTGAGGCTCAGAAGGCCGGCGGTATCGCAGCGTACATTGATGCCGAGCATGCTCTTGACCCTGTCTATGCTGCTAATTGCGGTGTTAAAGTTGATGACTTGCTCATTTCCCAGCCTGATACAGGTGAGCAAGCTTTGGAAATAACTGAAACTCTGGTAAGAAGTGGTGCTGTGGATGTGATAGTCATTGATAGCGTGGCAGCATTGGTACCCAAAGCGGAGATAGAGGGCGAGATGGGTGATGCCCATGTTGGTTTGCAAGCGAGGTTGATGTCCCAGGCGTTAAGGAAATTGACGGCTGCTATTGGCAGATCCAGAACAGCGGTTATTTTCGTCAATCAATTACGGGAGAAGGTAGGCATCATTTTTGGCAATCCAGAGGTAACTCCTGGAGGGAGGGCACTTAAATTCTATAGTTCGGTGAGGATAGATTTGAGGAGAGGCGATACCATCAAGCAAGGCTCGGAGATTATGGGCACCAGAGTAAGGGCCCGAGTGGTCAAGAATAAAGTGGCTCCTCCTTTCCGCAGCGCTGAATTTGACATAATGTTTAACCGTGGCATAAGCAAAGAGGGAGATTTGATTGACCTCGGCGTAACAGCAGGCGTAGTAAAAAAAGCTGGTGCCTTTTTTAGTTATGGTGAGATAAAGCTAGGACAGGGGAGAGAAAATGCCAAAGATTACTTAATGCAACATCCTGAACTTATTTCGCAACTGGAACGTGAAATCAGAACTCTAATAGCTGTTCCCACTATACCTGTCAGGGAAGAACAGAACCCTTCATAACAAATGACCAGTATCCAATCAAGGAAAGACTCTTTTGATAGAAGACACTGCCTTTCAACACTGCCTTGATGCAGCTTACCGCTATCTCAGTTATCGCCCCCGTAGTGAAGAAGAAGTAAGACAGCGTCTCCACAAGCATGGCTTTGACGGAGAAGCTGTCGAGAAGGCAATCGTCAAACTTAAAGAGCAAAATTTGATTGACGATTTTGCCTTTGCCCAATTTTGGAAGGACAGTAGATTATCCTTTAGGCCCAAGAGCAAAAGCTTAATAAACAGGGAATTAAAGGGTAAGGGGGTAGCCCTAGAGATTATTGAGCAGGTAACTAAGGACATAGATGATGAAGGCAACGCTTATAAACTGGGCCGTAATCGTGTACGTGCCCTTGCTCATTTAGATTATCCGGACTTTTATCGACGCTTATCAGGCTACCTTGGTTATCGGGGCTTCACTCATGAAGTTATTAGGCGTATAATAACGCTTTTGTGGCAGGAAAAGGAACGGTGTTGAGATGATAGATTGGGG
>CAZQDF010000183.1:0-3829 GCA_964592065.1 uncultured Dehalococcoidales bacterium
CGGTGGTCGCCGTATCATTGTCCTGACTAACATAGCTTACTTACGTTTCGTTACAGAATGAAATCCCGCAGATTGGAAGATTGACAGGGAACCAAAATTTCGTTAACCTTACTATTAGTAGGGTTAACGAAATGAAGGGAGAAATACTAAAAGCTCTTCGAGGGAGCGGAGATTATATTTCTGGAGAGTTGTTAGCTCAGGAGCTTGGCATCTCCAGAGTTTCAGTCTGGAAGCATATTCACGATTTAAAACAGGATGGCTACATATTAGAGGCTTCACCTAAGGGATATCGCTTAATCTCCTCACCAGATTTATTGCTTCCCTGTGAATTTCCCAGTTGGGAGGAAAAAATTCATTACTTCAGAGAAATTAGCTCAACAATGGATGTGGCAAAGGATTTGGCAAAAAAGGGAGCAGAGGAAGGGACGATTGTAGTTGCCGAGCATCAAACTGGTGGAAGGGGAAGACTGAAGAGGGAATGGCTTTCTCCAGGTGGCGGAATTTATTTCACCCTTATTTTAAGACCAAAAATAAGTCCGATATACGCTCCCAGAATAAACTTGATGGCATCAATTGCAGTAGCGAAAACTATCGGAAGACTCTTTGGGCTAAGGGCGGAGTTGAAATGGCCCAATGATGTCTTGATTGAAGGGAAAAAGGTGTGTGGGATATTGGCTGAAATGGATGCAGAAACAGATGTCATAAACTTTGTAAATCTGGGTGTAGGCATAAATGCCAATACCCCCATTACCCAATTAGGGAAAATGGCAACCTCCTTAAAAGACGCATTAGGCAAGGAAATTTCTAGGAAGAAATTGTTAAGCTCAGTGTTAACAGAAATAGCTAAGCAGCAAGCTCTGTTAACTCAAGAGGATTTGCTTAAGGAGTGGAAAAGCCTCTCGGTTACGTTGAATAAGCAGGTAAGGATAGTAGCGCCAAGTGAGGTGATAGTAGGGCGAGCGATCGATATTGACACCAGTGGAGCGCTAATAATAAGAGAGAAGGACGGTTCCCTGAGGAGCGCAGTTGCCGGGGATTGTATCCACCTGAGGTAACAAATCGGCTCAGAATGGCGAAATGGTGGCCAGGTGTTGATTAGTTAAAGTTAAGATGCTGCAGCTATCCATTATTATCGCTTACCTTATAGCCATAATTGGCATAGGGGTGTGGAGTAAGAAAAGGGCAGGGAGCCAAGATGGATTTTTTGTTGCTCACCGTAAAGGAACTGTGCTTCTCATCACAGGCTCTCTCCTGGCCACTGCTATCGGAGGCTCGTGCACTGTAGGGATGGCAGGCTTGGGATTCCAGCAAGGATTAACAGGTGCCTGGTGGCTTCTCGTTGGCTCTATTGGCCTCTTAATTTTGGGGCTCTTCTTTGCCAGGAGAGTAAGAGGCGCTGTCCTCTATACTCTTCCCGAGTTGGTAGAAAGGCAGTATGGCCGCCATGTAGGTTTGGCAGCTTCCATTCTTATCGTTATCGCCTGGGTTGGGATAGTAGCAGGACAAATTGTTGCTGCAGGGAAAGTCTTGTCTATTCTGGGAATAGGCTCCGTCACCCTTTGGATGATTATTTTCACCATAGTTTTTGTAACTTATGCCATTTTAGGAGGGCAATTCTCAATTATCCGCACCGATTTTATCCAGGCAGCGATACTCTTTGCTGGGATTTTTGTAGCCTTAGCACTTACCTTTTCTCACGTGGGTGGGCTAGATGGTTTAAGATTTTCTCTCCCACCCCATTATTTCTCTTTTCCCGTAAGCCCAGAATTCAACTGGAAGATGCTCTTATCTCTTTTGATTCTCGTTGGAGCAACCTTTGTGGTGGGGCCAGACATATATACTCGGCTCTTCTGTGCTAAAGGGGAAAAAACAGCCCAGCTATCAACTTTCCTCTCCGCATCTCTTTTTGTTCCTATAGCTTTTGCCATCACCTTAATAGGAATGAGTGCCAAGGTCCTATATCCTGGGATTTCTCCTGAGCAAGCTTTCCCTCAAGTAATAGGCGGAGTTCTTTCCCCTGGTTTGAGCGGGTTAATCCTCGCTGCTTTAGTCGCTGCGCTTATGTCCTCAGCGGATACTTGTCTCCTTAGCCAAAGCGTCATCCTGACTCAGGACATATTTAAGCGATTCCGTCCTTCGCTTGACGAAAGAAAGACTGTTTTGCTAACCCGCTTAAGTCTAATCGTGCTGGGCATGGTAGCACTGGGCCTAGCTATATCTTTGAAGGGGGTAATTTCATCCCTTTTCTTTGCTTACACCATTTTCACTTGCGGGCTAGTTGTCCCGGTAATCGCTGGGTTTTATAAGAGAAGGCTAAGGGTAACTTCGCAAGGGGCTTTGGCAGCTCTGATAGGTGGGGGAGCAATAGGGTTGGTGGGGAAGATTCCAGGCATTGATATCCCACTTAAAGGAGATCTTGGTCTCATAGGTTTTGCTATAAGTGCGCTTCTTCTTTTTGGAGTGAGTTTCCTCACCAGATCTGATTTGAATCCTAAATCCTAGGCTCTAAACAAATTCAAATTACAAATTCCTAAAAGTTTAGGTTTTATACTTAGTACTTAGGATTTCTCTTGCCCATGTTATAATGGAAAGGTGCAACTTGCTATCATTGGTTTGGGACTTATCGGTGGCTCTATAGGGCTTGCATTGAAGCAACTAGCTAAACTGGAGTGGAAGATAGTGGGTTATGCTCGCCGTCCTGAAGCAGCGTCCAAAGCGTTAAGCTCAGGGATAGTTGATAGAATAGAGACAAGCCTTGAAGGAACGGTAAAAGATGCTGACCTTGTTATCATTGCTACCCCGGTTCTGACTATAAAGGGGATTCTATCTCAGATAGCCGATCACCTTCCTCATGGCTGCGTGGTTACCGATACCGCAAGCACCAAGCTCCAAGTTATGAAATGGGCGGAGGAGTTATTGCCACCAACAGTGGACTTCATTGGCGGGCATCCCATGGCGGGAAAGGAAGCCTACGGCATCCAGGCTGCCGAAGGCCAACTGTTTCAAGGATGCATTTATTGTCTTACTCCAGCAGAGAAAGCCTCACCAACCTCGATAGACCAGGTGACAAATATGGTAAAGGAACTTGGAGCTACACCTTTTTTAATTGATACCCAAGAGCATGACAATTTGGTGGCTGGTATTAGTCATCTACCGCTTTTGCTCTCAGCAGCTCTGGTATCAACCACTGTTAAAGATGCCTCTTGGAATAAGATGTCTGTCTTGGCAGCTTCGGGCTATCGTGATCTCACTCGCCTAGCTTCAGGAAATCCTGAGGTAGATGCTCATATTTGCCTTAGCAACCAGGAGGCTATACTCCACTGGACTGACAAATTCAGCAAGGAATTGGATAGGTATCGCCGATTACTAACTTCGGGAGATAAACGGTTGGAGGAAGCTCTAGCTGAGGCTAATAAAGCAAGACAAGAATGGCTAAAGGACTATTTAGTTTGTCACCCTGAGCCGAAGCTCTGAGTCCTGACGACAGGAAGGAACCGAAGAGGCTAGCGAAGGGTCTAGAATGACATGTAGGGCTGCTAAATGACCTCAAATGGCTAAACGAGACTCCAGAAGAACCGTGAAACCTTGTCCTCGCTTAGAAGGGGAGATCACCTTGCCCGGTGATAAGTCTATCTCCCATCGAGCAGCCATACTCAATAGCTTAGCAGCAGGTAAAGCCCAAATCGATAATTTCGCTCCAGGCAGGGATTGCCTAGCTACAGTTAGGTGTTTAAAGGCTCTAGGAGTGGAGATTCATAAAACGGGGCCTACGAACTTTCCTGCTTTACTAGTTTCGGGAATTGGTGAAAGTGGCTTTAAGGAAGCCGAG
>CAZQDF010000184.1:0-3808 GCA_964592065.1 uncultured Dehalococcoidales bacterium
AAGAACTTGCTAAAATCCCTGGACAAGTGTTACCTATGTGGTCAGCCAGCACAACCTATTGACAAAAATTCATGGCCTGTTATAGACTAGATACGGAATATTCGGATACGAATACAGGCATAAGCAACTATATGATTTTACTGCCGCAGCAAATCCCTTCGGAAATTCAAATCTCCGAATACATCTGGAGGTAGTAAGACTAACGAGATAGGAGGTGAGGTATAAGATGCAAAAGATATAGATAGGGGGATTTTGTCCTCGAGGTATACGAGTAACAAGTACTTTCGAAGAAAGGAGGAAAAGGTGAAAAAATTCGTTATATTATTGTTCTCAGTGGTGATAGTGGCTAGCTTTATCTTTGCTGGTTGCGCTGCACCAACAGTTGTGCCAACGGAGCCAACACCAACACCGTCAGTGCCCCAAGTGGTCTACCCGGATGAAATCAAGATTGGCATTCCGCTGCATCTGACCGGGTCCCTCGCTGTGGTAGGACAGGGGCAGAAAATTGCGATTGATTATACTATTAAACAGATTAACGATATGGGCGGTATAAAGAATATGGGCGGCGCCAAGCTTGTAGCTTTGACCCCAGATACCCAACTAGTGCCTGATATCGCCGTATCTGAGACGGAACGGCTGATTACCCAGGAAGGTGTTGTGGACACCGTCGGCACCTACATGCACGGTGAGGAGGTGGCAATAACATCCCAGCGGCTCAAATGCCCCTGCACCCAGTTCCAGACTATTATGCCCCCTACTATGACCGAGGAGGATTGGTACATCTCTCGAATTTTCAATGACGAGTGGGAGGACTTTTTGGACAATCAGGCTGCGTATACATCCTTCAATGAGGATAAAGGGGTGGCAGGCCCTAAAACGGTTGCCTTCCTGTACTGTGATTCTGTCTGGTGTACAGAGGCGGTTTTGGAGGGGCCTAGGATGATGGAAGAATGGGGCGCTGAGGTAGTTGAGATAATTCCTTACAACTGTGGTCAGTCGACTTTCAAGACCGAGATTGCCAAACTCAAGGCGGCTGCACCCGACCACCTGATACTCTTCATGCATACCGCAGGGCATATAGTATTCAACAGAGAGATGATGGAGGAAAGGGTGAGTTTCCCTTATGGCATCGCCACACAGGGTGGTGAGGACGCAGCAATCTATGACACATTGCCTGAGGAATCGTATCGGTATATGTTTATACAGGAAGATGGCGATATCTGGTTTCGCGAGCGTTGCTATGGCAAGGAATTAGGCAGGCTACATGAGGAGGGCCTGGGGGTCCCGTTGGCTACTTACGCCTCAAATCACTATCAGGGCATGTGGATGGTTAAGCAAGCTTTGGAACGGACGGAGTATAGCCCTGACATCCAGACATTCAGGGACAACTTCCAAAAGGCATATTTGGCAACCAATATCACTATGGACACGTGTCCTGACCCAATGTACTGTGACGATGGCACATTCTTCTGTCCCCAACTGACCCGTACTTCTGATTCAATTGCCTTCCTACCATCAGGGCATGCTAAATCCTGGGAGCAGATTCATGGTCAGCTGAGCCAGTTGCTGGGCGGCGTACGTGTTCCGATGTGGCCCAAGGAGACGCGACCACCGGGCTATGAAGATGCACTAGTCTGGCCAGTTCCAGGTTGGGATGAAATCCTGGGATAAGCGGCTGAGAACGTGGTTCCTGATTATTGAATAAGGATAGAGAGGGGAGGAGAGCTTGTGTTATCCTCCCCTCTCTGCAAAAGGTAAACTAAAGGAACCCGAATAAAGGAAATGACATGAGTGAAGGTGTAGTGCAAGCCATAGTAACTGGTATCCTTCTGGGGGGTTTATATGCCGTGATAGCCATGGGACTTAACCTTATTTTTGGCATTATCCGGGTAATTAATTTTGCCCACGGCTCAATAATGGTGCTTTTCATGTACTTTGGGTTTTTCCTGTGGCACTTGTTTGGTATTGACCCCTACTTGAGCATGGCTATTGTAGGTCCAGCTGCCTTTGGCTTTGGATACTTGGTACAACATGTCCTTATCCGACCCATGTTCATGAGAGAGAAAGCATATGTAATCGAACCTCTGGGAATACTGTTGCTCATGGCCGGTTTTGATATGGTTATAACGAATGCTGCTTTGTGGGGATTTGGAGCTCGAATTTGGTGTGTCTATGGCTCAGCTTTGATGGGAAATGTGGATTTAGGATTCATGGCTGTGTCTAAGCAGCGTCTGATGGTGGTGCTGGTGGCCGTTCTGCTTACCGCGGGGGTTTACTGGCTGCTAAACCATACTCAACTGGGGAACAGGATTCGCGCAGTAGGGCAGAATCGAGAAGCGGCTGCTATTTGCGGAATAAATGTTCATCACATCTATGCGCTTACCTTCGGCCTGGGTTGTGCCATAACAGCTGTCGGCGGGGCTGCCGTAATTCCGTTTTACCCACTAGAGCCGACACTGGGAATTGGACTGGCACTAAGGGCATTTGTGGTTGTGGTGCTGGGAGGACTGGGTAGCGTACCAGGGGCTTTGCTGGCAGGCGTCATCATCGGAGTGATGGAAACGTTAGGGGCTCACTTTGTCAATAGCAGCATAGGTGCCATATTTGTCTTCGTTGTATTTCTAATTATCATGCTTTCCAGGCCTAAAGGCTTGATGGGCACTATCGAGGTGTAGTGATAAATGAAACAAGACGGTGGGACAAGAGCTTTAGGGGAAAGGGCGAGAATTAGGCAGATACCTTTGGGATGGATAATAATCGCGGTCGTGCTTATGGTGTTGGTAATAGTGCCTTTTGTTTTGAAGGATGACCCTTACCATGTGAACATCGTCATCAAAATGTTTATATGGGCCTATTTGGCAACTGCCTGGGGACTGGTAGGGCAGAGTGGACAGCTTTCCTTCGGGCATGCCGCGTTTCTGGGAATGGGGGCATATGCCACTGGCATCCTCTATGGACAGTTTGGGGTGACACCGTATTTGGGTATGTTTGTGGCAGTTGGAGTAGCCACCCTTGGCGGTTTAATTATCGGCTTTCCTGCCCTGCGACTAAAGGGCGTGTATTTTGCTCTGGCTACTTTTGCCTTCGCCTTCATTATTCAGATGGTGGTGAGGAATGCATTATACATTGGGCCAATCTATATAGGGCGCGGTGCTTTCTTGTCGCTTCCTCTAGCAGATTCAGGCCAGTGCCCGGCCGTGTTTCAATTTGAGAACAAGGAGCCATACTATTTCGTGGCCCTGGCGATGCTGGCTGGGATAGTCTACCTCAATCACTGGTTCAACCGCAGTCGGATGGGCATCTACTGGAAAGCTATCAGGGGCGACCAGGATGCTGCTGCATCTCTGGGCATCGATCCCGCAAAATACCGACTTAGAGCCTTTCTGATAAGCTGTGCTTTGACTGGCCTGGGCGGCGTTTTCTACATGCAGTACTTCCGCACCATCAATCCTGCGAGGGCCCTGGATGTGAGCTCTTCCATACAGATTGCCCTGTATGGCATTGTTGGCGGATGGCAATCGGTTTTCGGACCCATGATAGGCGGCTTTGTTATGGTCCCCATCGATGAGCTACTACGTCTCAATTTGAGGGCCTTCCCTGCGTTGAGCCCCATCCTATATGGTATAATTCTGATGCTGTTTATCCTGTTCATGCCCAAAGGAATCAATGAGCCGATTATGAGAGGGATTAGATGGCTTGATACCAAGTACTGGCGTCCATCCCAGAATGCTAATAACGACAGGCTAGGGAGGAAGTAGAATGGCCATACTGGAAGTTAACAACTTAGTAAAGAGATTCGGGGGCCTGG
>CAZQDF010000185.1:0-3780 GCA_964592065.1 uncultured Dehalococcoidales bacterium
AGGCACGTATTTAATTTCGTGCTTCCCCAGAGGGCAATCGCCTCCGCTTCATTCACGAAGAGTATATCCACTTGTTTGGCAAGGGTTTGCAGTGCTTCCCATCCGTGGCTTACCAGAATTCCGGGATCCCACAACACGGAGATGCTGCGTTGTTTTGCCAAGGCTATTAGCTCTGCCACTATATCTAAAGGGGGGTCAGTGAGAGCTATGCCTTCGCATTCCTGTAGGAGGTGTTTAATAGGCGGGTTGTTTAAGTGTTCAGGTCGCAACCTAGCATTCGCTCCCAGGCGGCTGGCGATAACGTTCTGACCCTCTTGGTCAACCAAGATATAAGCTTGCCCTGATTCCTCCCCCGGTATGTGGTTAATTCCGTCGGTGAGCACTCCTTCGGTATCGAGAGCTGCTACTTGTTGGCGAGCAATCTCATCCTCTCCCAGAGCGCCGATTAGGGCAACTTTTTTAGCTCCTAAAATCCGCGCTGCAGCTACTGCTACGTTGCCTCCTGTTCCTCCCGAGACCCGGGTGATGTGTTTTGCTCGAACCTCTTCTCCCGGCGACGGCAGTCGCTCTACAAAGCAGCTAACATCCCAATTTATAGCGCCACATACTAACAGTTTGGTCATTTTTGCTCCTCCAATATACGCGATAGAAACAGCTTCAGAAAACGAGGCCCATCTACAGCTCTGGCTACATGTATTAGCGGTAGTTCACCCGCTTGTTCCGGAGGTAAAGCATGAGTGACCCCTCGGTTCCACCCATTTCCCACAAGCACTTCCACTTTCACCGAGATGAAATCAAATAAGGAAGCATCCAGCAAAGATGCCAAAGCTAAAGGGTCATGAAGTTCACAGCGTCCGCGCTGTTGTATGCCAAATTCCACTAGCTGAGCTGCCAGCCACGTAGCAGGAGTGTGTCTAGCCCTAAGTTGTTTTAAATGTTGGCTATTCAGATGAGTTGCAGGGTCCATAGATATGTCCAGTCCTAGCGCATAGATGTCTGCGCCAGAATTGAGCACAATAGAAGCCGCCTCTGGGTCTTGCCAGATGTTAAACTCGGCAAAGGCAGTTTGATTTCCCTTGCTATAAGACGTAAGACCATAAACTCCTCCCATGAGAACTAGCCCGGCTAGAAAGCTGGGTAGCTGGGGATAACGCTTAAAGGCAAGTGCCACATTGGTTAGAGGTCCTGTCGCGACCAATGTAATCTCGCCCGGGGTATCTAAGATTAGCTGAGCCATAAAGTCCCAGGTGCTTATTGATTGCACTGGAAGCTTGGGAGGAGGCAAGCCGCACTGACCTAGTCCATCTGGCCCGTGGTGATTTAGGGCATCGACTAGAGGATAGTTCAAGGGCTTAGCTGCACCCATTGTCACTGGGATATTAGTTACACCCATGTATTCCAACACTCGACGAGCATTGGCGCTGGTCATCTCCACCGGAGCATTACCTGCCACTGTACCAACGCTCAGAACTTGAACTTCAGGCGACTTTAAGGCTAAGAGTAAGGCTAAAGCATCATCGATGCCAGGGTCCATGTCCAAAATGACTTTCCGCACCGGACTCTATGAGATACACTATCATAAAAATGGTTATTGGAGAAATCATTAAGCTATTGGAGCAGGAATATGGCCCTCGGGAATGGCAGCAAGGTGAGGAAGCTATTGACGTGCTTATAAGGACTATTCTTTCTCAGAATACCTCAGATGCGAATTCAAATAGAGCTTTCGATTCCCTTCTAACAACATTTGGTAGCTGGGAAAGCATGGTAGCTGCTCCGGTGGAGCACATTGCTCAGGCTATTAAGTCAGGAGGATTGTTCCGAATTAAGGCTATCCGAATCAAGCAGATACTGGAGCAAATTGAGAAGGAGCGGGGTTACATAAATCTCGAGTTTCTCAGGTCAATGGACATGGCTGAGGCTAAGAATTACCTGTTACATCTGCCTGGAGTAGGTCGAAAAACAGCTAGCTGCGTGTTGCTTTTTGGGTTGGGAAAGCCATGCCTGCCGGTGGATACTCATGTTTTTCGGGTAGCTAAACGATTAGGGCTGATTGATTCCAAAGTGTCTGTAAAGGAGGCGCATGATTTGCTGCAAGAGGAAGTCCCGCCACCAAAGGTTTACCAATTCCATCTACATTTGATAGAGCATGGTAGACAGCTATGTCATGCCCGGCGACCTCGCTGCAGTGAGTGCGTGCTGGGAGAAATTTGCCCCGGCTCGCTTGCCACTTCCAAGCATTAGAGAACCGCTTCTATCTCTATAACAATTTTGTCAGCACTTTCCGATTCTTCTACGGGTGCTCTATCTTTACCCTTATATTGCTTTCCCGACATCCAAATGTAACGGTCAAATAGAGTGCTTTGAATCATAACTTAAGGTCTTACATTTAACTTTGAGCCAATCCACCACAGCAGCTATTGCTGCTTCTTCAAGGCGCAGCCTGTGCAGAGCATTGGGGATTATGACCAATTCCCTGGATTCTTTGGCTTTCTGGTAAAGTCTATGAGCGTGTTCTAGAGGTACCACTTCATCGGCATCCCCATGTACCAGAAGTAAGGGACGAGGAGAAATGCTATCTACCCAGCGAATTGGCGAAATGGTTTCGAAACCATTTCGCCAGCGTTCCACTGAGGGTGGGAAATCCTTATCCCTGATGGCTCCAATTTCACGAAAATGCTGAATAGCAGAGTGAGCCTCTTCTTTGTTCATAAGAGAGGTGAAGTCAGCGGGGCAAGCGCAGGCTGCTAATAAAGATACTCTAGGGTCATGAGCGGCAACATAAACACTTACTGCCGCACCGCCGCTGAAGCCAAGCAGGCAAAGGCATGCTTTATCTACTTCTTTGAGGCTGGAAAGAAAATCAATGGCAGCTTGTAAATCATGGCTCCAACCTATCATGTCCAAGTTACCCTGGCTTCTCCCTGCGCCTCGGAAATTAAAGATTAAAGTCATGAAGCCAGCAGAGCAAAACCTTTGTGCCAGGACAGCATAACCCCTATCGGCAGGGTCGTAAGGAGCGGCAGGAATGCCGTGGCAAATGCATAAAGCGGGGGCAGGACTGTTTACTGGATGTGGCATATAGAGTTCTCCGGCTAGTTTGAGACCGCCAACTTCTAAGTAAACTTCTCTTGCTTTCATTTGAGTTTCCCCTGTCATTCTGAGCCACAGACGAAGGCTCTCAGCGAGCCTTCGAGGAGTTTACCCTGAGCGAACTTCTTCGGTCGCTTCATTTCCCCAGAATGACGCGCTCTGTTAGTATACCACTTGAAAAGAATTGCTTTCTGGTGTAAAAAGGGAGATTATTAAAGCAAATGAAATTGAGCCAACAAGGTGAAGAGTGCGAACTTATAGAGCCTATAGTTTAAATACGATCTGGTTTTTGGTAGCTATAAATGTCCTGGTTTTTATAATCACCTCGATAAGGCCAGACATCATCTTTTCCCTTGGCTTGACACCTGCATATTTCTCACACTTACCCTGGACAATAATAAGCAATATTTTTGTCCACGGAAGCTTTTGGCACATATTATTCAACATGCTAAGCCTGTATTTCCTGGGAAGCTTTCTGATTAGGCTGATAGGTGAGAAAAGATTTCTTGCAGTGTATTTTCTCGGGGGAATAGTGGGAAATATCTTTTATATTCTCTTAGCGCCTGCCCTTTCGATAGGCATAGGAGCTTCTGGAGCCATTTTCGCCCTGGGTGGAGCGCTGGCGATGATGGCGCCAAGGCTACCAGTCTTTATGTTCTTTATTCCCATTCCCGTTCCACTGTGGATAGC
>CAZQDF010000186.1:0-3774 GCA_964592065.1 uncultured Dehalococcoidales bacterium
AGCACCGGTCTTCGGAACCGGGGGTCGTGGGTTCGAATCCCTCTAGGCGCGCCACAAATTTACAATAAGCTACGAACAACAGCAAATTGTTGAAGGGGGGCTGATTTTGGGCAAAATACTTGACTTAAGCTCATTGATTGATTAGGATTGTAACTGTGATAAAGCCCCGGCCTAGAGGGAGGTAGTACTATGATAGAGATGGTAATCGACAGTATCCGCGTAAGTTTGATGAATTATCAGAGAGTGGTGATTTTGAAAGAGAAAGAGGCCAACCGGTATTTGCCCATTTGGATTGGCCCTGCTGAAGCAGATGCTATCGCAGTAAAGCTGCAAAATGTCGAACTAGCCCGTCCTTTAACCCATGATTTATTGCAATCTGTAATTACTACCTTGGGAGCTTCAGTCAACTTCATTGTAGTCAACGAGCTTCAAAACGATACCTTTTATGCCAAGCTTTCCCTTAGTGTTGATGGCATGCGAGTTGAGGTTGATTCTCGGCCGAGTGACGCCTTGGCTTTAGCAGTAAGAGCCAAGGCACCAATATATACCGAGGAATCAGTTCTAGACAAAGCAGGCATCACACTTGAAGAGGAAACAGACAAGCCTGTTTTCAAAGGCAAAGTTGACGAGCAAGAACTGAAAGGATTGTCAGCATATAAGGATTTCATAAATACACTTGATTTAGAAGATTTTAAGAAACGCAAATCCTAGAAATCTACGAATGGCAGCTCAAGTGAAGAAATAGCCACTGGCTGTGCAGTTGTTTATCGCTTGCTCTTATGTAGCTTTGAGCCATTAACACCAAGGGTATAGTTTGACCCGTTCAGTAATAGGTAATTTCCTATTTATCTTTTCCTTGAAGGTTAGCCAAAGTATGCCAACTTGCTTCTTTAAGATGTCTTCAGCTCTCAAAAACGGAGACCTCTTTCAATCGCTATTTCGGAAGGCATAGCATCTCTTATGGTTAGGTAAAATTGTAAGGGAAAAATGCAACAAACTGAACATCCTAGCGCTCCTGGAATCCCCAAGAAATTTACTATGATCAAACTGGCTGGATTCAGCCCAGAAGATTCACAGCCATGCTTCTCTTCATAGGCTCGCTCATGGGAGCTTTAATCAATGAGATAGCACCTATACTCTAAGAGGAAAGGCTTGGTGATACATGACAAAGCTACATAAGGATGATAAACTTACAATCTATCACAACTACATTGAAATGGAAGAGACTCATTTAAAATTCATGCATTGCAGGTGATACGATGCCAAAAACAAGCTGCTATAATACTCCGACAGAAAAACTCATGAATCGTGACCCGCCATTGGTTGAGAGAAACACACCTATATGTGAAGTCGCCAAGATAGTGTCTAAAGAAAATCATGCTTGGGTAGTTGAAGGAAAGGATAGCAGAAAACTTGTGGGCGTTATCACCGAAACAGACCTTCTAGCTATCGTTAGCCCGCTACCTAGCAGAAGTTATACAATCGGTGTGATAAGCCCCAGGTCTTTACATCACACCGAATTTGAAAAGGCGGAGGATATCATGGCTAAGCCCGCAATAAGGTGTCATCCAGAGACGACGATAGAGGAGGCGCTCTCCCTTATGACAAGCCACAGGATAAGAAGATTAGCAGTAACAGAAAATGATGAAATCCTTGGAGAACTATCTCTAAATATTGTGATAAATGCTTGCTTTTCTATATAAAAACAGCTTGTAAAAGATTCTGGCTAAAACAACGAGGCGCTGCCTTCTCAGAATGCTTGCCGCAATTTTAAGAAGGCTTAAATAATCTCCCTCATTTAACTTTATAAGCTCAATATAGAGCAACGGTCTGTAAAAGAGATGAACTTAATATTAGCCATAGGGATAATAGTAGTCGTCGGTTTTTTCGGTGGGTTAGCCGCAGGGAAAATCAAATTCCCCAGGATCACTGGCTACATAATTATCGGTATACTGTTGAGCCCTTCCCTCCTGAACATAATACCAAGAGAAACTGTAGGAAGCCTGGACATAATTACCGATATTGCTCTGGGATTTATCGCATATTTAATCGGCGGTAGCCTTCACTGGGAATCCTTGCGAAAACTGGGAAGGAGCATCGCAACAATACTTCCCTTTCAATCCTTGGGCGCATGGTTTTTGGTTACCATAGTTTTAGCTCTCTTAGGCCATTTAATCCTCCCAAACCAAGCTTTTTGGCAGACTTATTTTCCCATGGCTTTTATCATAGGTGCCATATCATGCGCCACTGCTCCAGCGGCAACGATGGCGATAATCAAGCAATATAAAGCGAAAGGCCCTTTGACCACGACTTTATTGGCGGTGGTTGCGCTCGATGACGCAATAGCAGTCATAGCCTTTGCTATTGCTTCAGGCATGTCCCTACCATTAGTCAGTGGTGCTGGAAACATTTCCTTTCATCAAATGGTTGGCGTTCCTTTCTTACATATAGCCGAGTCTGCAGGTATCGGCATTATTTTCGCCTTCGCCTTGATGTATATCAGTAGGCTTGTGAGAGCTCGCGAATTGCTATTGGTCGTGGTCTTCGGGATGATCATGCTATGTGTTGGCATTAGCAGCTACTTGGGCACTTCATCAATTTTAGCTAACATGGTTGTTGGCTTTATCGTAGTAAACAAAGTAAAAAGAGGCGAGATGTTTCTTGTAGTTGAAGAAATTGAGGATGTGCTCTTTGCGATGTTTTTCGTATTAGCGGGATTGCATTTTGATTTAAGCGTATTGAAAGCCGCAGGTATATTGGCGTTATTAATTTTTGTGACTAGATGCCTTGGCAAATATTTTGGAGCCAGAGCAGGCGCTAGAGCCTCTCATGCCTCAGACGCGGTGAAAAAATATCTGGGCTTGGCCCTGTTGCCAACAGCCGGAGTTGCCCTAGGTTTAGTTCTTCTAGCAGAGCGGGCATTCCCCAGCTTTGGAACTATAATGCTGAATGCAGTCCTTGCCTCAGTCATCATTAACGAACTCACTGCACCGCCTTTGACAAAATATGCTATCTTTAAAGCCGGGGAAGCGAGCGTCGAGGCTTCATAGAGAAAGCAGGCAAGCCACTATAAGCACTAAGAATTGAATTGCCTAATTTTATAACTGTTGGGGAAACCAAGTAAAAAGTTACAAAAAAGGTTAACAGCCTTAGCTACACTATTTCTAGTCTGACCCTAACCTCATTCCTAGCTGCTTTTACCCGAAGTAGGGTTCGTATTGCTTCAGCTACTCTACCTTGCCTGCCGATAATTCTCCCTTTATCTTCAGGGGCAACCTCAAGTTTGATCAGCAAACCTGTATCACTGTCCTCCTCTGTGATGGTCACTTTATCAGGTTCGGCCACAAGAGATTTAACGATGTATTCTACCAAGTCTTTCATTCTGCCTCCCTAACAGTTAACTTTAGTCCGAGACCAGTTGTCCAGATTTCTCTATAATGCCTAATTTGCGGAGTAAGCTACGCACTGTATCCGTGGGTTGGGCACCGTAGTTAAGCCATTTTAATGCTTTCTCCTCGTTAATATCAACAGTGGCAGGGTCAGTTAAAGGGTCATAATGCCCGATGATTTCGATGAAGGCGCCGTCGCGAGGTGAACGACTATCGGCTACTACCACCCTGTAGAAAGGTCTATGTTTCCTCCCCATCCTCCTCAATCTAATTTTAACCATTTAACTTAGTCATTATCCCTTAAACGGCCATATTTGTCAATGCTTCGATTTGAATGGGTCTACACTGTTTTGTGTGAAAAAAGGTAATTGCAAGCACCCGCTGA
>CAZQDF010000187.1:0-3722 GCA_964592065.1 uncultured Dehalococcoidales bacterium
TGAGCTCAAGATGCTGAAAGCGGATGGCACTCCGTTCCATGCTCAACTGATAAGCGCCGCTATTTCAGAAGAGGATGGGAACATAAACCACTGTAGAACTGCCATCATTGACATCACCGAGCGAAAGAAGGCAGAGGAAGAATTAAGAAAACACCAGGAGCACCTTGAGGAACTGGTAGAGGAACGAACCAAGGAACTCCGAGATACCCAGGAAGAGCTCATCCAGAAGGCGCGGCTGGCTACCCTGGGGCAGCTCTCGGGAAACATCTCCCATGAGCTAAGGAACCCTCTGAGCGTGGTGGATAGTTCAGTATACTATCTGAAGAGAAAGCTTAAAGATGCTGATGGGAAGGTGCAGGAGCACCTCGACCGCATCAAGTCCAGTGTGGACAGCGCGACGGTAGTTATTGAAAGCCTGCTTAACCTGACCCGAGTGAAGGAGCCACAGTTATCCAGGCTTAACCTTGTCGCCATCATCTCTGATGCCATTGCTACCTCTGAAGTGCCGGCTACAGTCAACGTGACACGGGATTTCCCTGAGCAAGAGGTTCCGGTCAATGCTGACCGGGAACAGCTCCGTATGACTTTCAAAAACATCATTAAGAACGCGGTGGAGGCGATGGATGGCAAAGGGATGCTCACGGTAACCACCCGCACCACTGCTGATGGCCAAGCCGAAGTATCCTTTGCCGATACCGGACCGGGCATCGCTACGGAGATTCTGGAGAGGGTCTTTCAGCCGCTCTTCAGCACTAAAACCAAGGGCATCGGTTTTGGTCTGTCCATTGCCAAGACGGTTGTCGAGAGGCGCGGTGGCATGATAGAAGCCAAATCAGAACCAGGAAAGGGGACAAACCTTATCATCAAGCTCCCCCTCTTTGCAGATAAAGATAAGGCGGTATAAATTATGTCAGCAAAATCAAAAATACTGGTTGTGGATGACAACGAGGACTTCTGCCAGAACGTAATCGATATCCTGGGATTGAGGGATTATGAGGTGGCAACTGCCTCTAATGGATTCAAGGCTCTTGAGATGGTAGAACAGAATAGCTTTGCCTTGGTGCTGATGGATATCAAGATGCCGGGAATGGACGGTGTGGAAACTTTCAAGAAGATCAAAGAGATAGCGCCGACTACTCCGGTCATTATGATAACCGCCTATGCTGTTGAAGACCTCATCAAGGAGGCGCTGCGAGAGGGAGCCTTCGGCGCTCTTAAAAAGCCTCTGGACTTTGACAGACTATTTAAACTGATCGAAGAAGCGATTTCTGAGGGGACACTGATACTGGTGGTGGATGACGACAAGAATCTCTGTGCCAATCTGAAAGACAGTCTGAGCGAGAAAGGTAACCGGGTGCGTGTTGCACATGACGGCAACACGGCAATAGAGAAGGCGCACGAGAACAACTTTGACATCATACTTATTGAGCTGGGGCTGCCTGTCCTGAATGGCCTGGAGACCTACCTCGCCATCCGGGATATGCGACCAAAGGTAGCGGCAATCATTATAAGCGGCTTTCTGCAAGAGATGAGTGGGCTGGCACAGCAAGCAATACAGGAGAATGCTTACGCTTGCCTGGAGAAGCCCATAGACATGGATAAGCTGACGGTACTCCTGGAGCAGATAAAAGAACAGAAAGCCAGGGGCATCCCTGAAAACCCGGATAGAGCTTAAACCCGGCTTTCCGATAGTTCTATTATGTCTTTTCCACTCACCACTTAAGTGAAAGGCCACATGCCATCCGCGGTATTAAATCGTGATATTTTTATGAGGTTTTATTCTGATTTTGTGATATATTTGTAAGGTTTATCCTGTATTTCGTGATACGTTTGTGAGTGGAAGCTCCCTATAATAATTACGGATATTACGTTACTTTTCTAACACTCGCTAATAACATTGCAGGCGTAAAGTCCTGACAAGGAGAAGGCAGCCACAAAAAGCTCATTAGAGACCAGTAGCGCCTTAGGGGGACGATATCATGGAGAGCAAGTTTGACCTGCTCGTTGTGGACGATGACGTAGACCTAGCTTCAAACCTGCAGGATATCCTGGAGACGGAAGGCTACAGCACGGCTGCTGCCCATGATGGCCAAACTGCGCTCGCCCTCTGCCATAGAAAGCCAATTGACCTTTCTCTCATAGACATCAAGTTGCCTGATATATCGGGGTTAGAGCTAATTGAGAAGTTAGGCGAATGCTCACCCGGAATGGAGTCTATCATAATTACCGGCAACGCTTCACTGGAGACCGCCATTGAAGCTGTCAAGCAGGAACGCATAGTCGCCTACGAACTCAAGCCACTTGATATGGATCATATTCTAGCCCTTACCGAACAGATTATCGAGCGCAAGCATCTGGAGAAGAAACTGATTGAATATGAGGAGTTAAACAAGCTCAAGAGTGAGATTCTTGCCAAGGTTTCCCACGAACTGCGCACCCCCCTAGCTACTATCAAGGGGTATTCCACCATGCTGCTGAATTACGAACCAAGACTCACCCATGAGGAAAGGTTCCAATATCTGAATTCAATAGATTGTGCTACTGACCAGCTGACCAAGCAAGTAAGCCAGCTTTTGGACATGTCCCGGATTGAAGCAGGTCTAATAAAACTGGACAGGTCCCCTATCAATATCGCGGAGCTACTGGAGGAGATGGAGACTGAAGCCCAAATCAGGTCGCCTAGGCATAAAATAATGAAGAACCTGGGTACAGGTCTATCCAAGGTCAACATCGATGCCAGCCGTATCAGGGAGGTAATAGATAATCTAATCGATAACGCCTGCAAGTATT
Source organism: uncultured Dehalococcoidales bacterium (assembly GCA_964592065.1). Taxonomy (GTDB): domain Bacteria; phylum Chloroflexota; class Dehalococcoidia; order GIF9; family AB-539-J10; genus JAFGBN01. The sequence continues at coordinate 2,791 of CAZQDF010000187.1, forward strand.
CTGAGATGGGAACAAAAGTAGTGGTATCGGCCCAGCGAGATGATCAGCAGCTCCTCATCAGTGTTGCTGACCAAGGAACTGGCATCCCTGCTGATGAACTGGAGAGAGTGTTTGAACAGATGTATCGTATAGAGCAGGCACCCTCCCTCAAGACAGATGGTCTAGGACTCGGACTGGCAATCTGCAAGGGGTTGGTGGAGGCACATGGCGGACGCATTTGGGCAGAGAGTAAAATGGGTGAGGGGAGCACTTTCCACTTTAGTATTCCGCTATAAAATCAATCTACTGCGCGTGACTGGTTTGACGGAGATTGCTGCTCGAATTCTGCACCCTAGGAGTAACGCAACTAGAATGCCGGCAATTAAAGAGTCTGTACTGGTAGTTGATGACGATGTCCGCATACTACGTATGATACATCGTATTATGGAGCTGGAGGGATACCGCGTGCTTACCGCCAGTGGCGGTGAAGAGGCTCTCGGCATGTTCAATCAGGAGGCACCAGATTTAGTATTGCTCGACATTATGATGCCTGACATGGATGGGATTACCGCATGTCGCCGCATACGCGAATTTTCGCAGGTACCGATAATTATGGTTACCGCCAAGGATAGTAACGAAGAAAAGGTTGAGGGGTTGGATGCCGGTGCTGATGACTATGTGACCAAGCCCTTGTCCGCCGAAGAGCTGGCGGCACGGGTTAGAGCGATGTTGCGCCGTGCCAAGTTTCCGGACGAGCCCTCTCAACCTGTTTTCTGTTCCGGAGACCTGGTAGTAGACTTTTCCCGGCACCTGGTCAGCATTGGCGGCGAAGAGGTACATCTCACGGCTACCGAGTATGCATTGTTGTCCTGTCTGGCGGGGAACCACGGTAGGGTGTTTACATCCGACCAGCTACTGGAGAAGATATGGGGTGAGGAGTACGTCGGTGCCAC
>CAZQDF010000188.1:0-3707 GCA_964592065.1 uncultured Dehalococcoidales bacterium
GCAGGCACAGGGCCAATCAGGTTCAGGTCAGCTATATGCTTGCTCTCCTTTTCTTTAAGGAGGACATGGCTTATTCTTTCTGTCTCTCGGTAGCACAAGTCATCATTGGTGTGGGTGTAAACCAGGCGGATGAAATGGCTAAAGGGAGGGTAATTGAATTGACGCCGATAATCTATCTCCTGATGATAAAAGCCCGCATAATCATGCTTGGAGGCAGCTTTGATGGCGTAGTTCTCTGGGGAGTATGTTTGGATGATGACATTCCCAGCCTTAACCCCACGTCCAGCTCTCCCGGCTACTTGACATAAAAGCTGAAACGTACGCTCTCCAGCACGAAAATCGGGAAAATTGAGCCCGGTATCGGCGCTAATTATCCCGGCCAGGGTTACTTGAGGTAGATCCAACCCTTTAGCTATCATCTGGGTGCCGATAAGCATGTCTGCTTCATGGCCACGAAAAATCTTTAGCAGTTCCTCGTGAGCATGCCTTTTGGTAACTACATCTTTATCCCAGCGGAGCAATCTTGCTTTGGGAAAGAGGCGTTTTATCTCTTCCTCCACTCTTTGTGTGCCAATGCCCAGAAACCTGAGATAGCGGCTGGAGCACTGAGGGCAAATTTGAGGTATTGGGATGGAATAGTGGCAGCGATGGCAAATTAACTTTTTCTCCGCAGAATGGTAGGTAAGAGCTACGGAGCAGCGGGGGCAACGGAAGACGAAGCCACAATTACGGCAACGAATGAAAGTAGCTGTGCCACGGCGGTTGAGGAAAAGGATTATCTGTTCATTTCGCTCCAGGGTTTCCCTCATGGCGGTTAATAAGGAGCGGCTAAACAAGCCAGTGTTACCAGCTTTGAGTTCTTCCTTCATATCTACTATGCTTACCTGGGGAAGAGGCGAATAACCATGAGGGGTGATTCTCTCTTTTAGCTCTATTAGTTTATACTCACCCAGTTGTGCTTTATGGAAGCTCTCAATGTCAGGTGTAGCGCTGCCCAGGATGACAACGGCACGGCTGAGCTGGGCCAGCTTAAGAGCTGCATCTCGGGCATGGTAACGAGGCGATTTATCCTCTTGCTTGTAAGTCCATTCATGTTCTTCATCTATTATGATGAGCCCGAGGTTGGGCTGAGGGGCAAATAAAGCGCTTCTCGGCCCAATAACCACATCACAGTTTCCTTCCCGGATCCACTGCCATTCATCGAGTTGCTCTCCCAGGGAAAGACCGCTGTGTAGTACCGCCACGCGCCTGGGGAAGCGGTTAGCAAATCTCTCCACTGTTTGTGTGGTGAGGGCAATTTCAGGGATAAGGCAGATGCCCCGCTTACCCATTGAGATAACTTGGGCCAAAGCTCGCAAATAAATCTCAGTTTTGCCACTGCCAGTAACACCAAAGAGAAGAAAAACCGGCGGTGATTGAGATTGTTTCGACGTCCCTTTGCCATACTCAGGGCTTTGGCTCCCCGCAATGACATGGTGAATTGATTCCCATGCAGCTTGTTGTGATGGAGTGAGGATAGGGGTTGGAGTAGGCGTGGGGGTGAGACGAGATAGCGGGTCACGCCGCACGTTGACTAACTTTGTGGAAATCAAATGGCGATTTTCCAGGGCTCTGATGGTAGCAAGGGAACAATTGAGGCGTTTTTTTATTTCGCTAATCGGGATAGGTTGAGTTTGCTTGGTTAAAAATTCTAAGAGCTCTGCCTGCTTGTAGGCCCTGGACTTGTTTAAGTGGGCTATCTTGCTTTCAACCTCATCCCATCTAGCTGCCGGCTTGACATAGAGAATTGTTTTTGGCCGTACCCTAGTTTTTTCTAGCTCCTGGCTCTTTATTATTAAGTGGTGATGAACAAGCTGCTCGGTGATTCGCTTAGCTTTATTTATCCCGAATTCCCGCTGTATCTCTTTTAAGCTTACCTTCCTTTTTTTTTCTACGAACCGAAGGATTTGTATTTGCTCTGAATTGAGAAATGATAAGTCCACCTCTGGATTTGCTGGTTGCAAATAAGTAACCCATTGCCTCTCAAAGCCCGGGGGCAGCATTAAAGCTGCGGCATCGAAAGGAGGGGAAAGATAGTGCTCGCTTATCCACCGAGCAAGTTCGATTTGTATTGAGGAGAGCGAGGGATAATCAGTAAGGATGCCAGCTATTTCTTTAGTTGCTTCAACTGATGGCTGCTCAGATAATTTGACAAGAATGCCCTGGATAACTCTGGAGCCAAAGGGGACCCATACTGCCTGGCCTATCTCAACATCTAGCCGGGGTGGAATGGCATAGGAGAAAGTAGAACGGCATCCAGGGGAATTAACCGCCACCTCAGCATATTTCATTTAACATGTTTATATAGGTTCTTCTTGCTCTTCTTGGGGCGTAATTTGTTCGGCTATTCTTTCTCGCCGTTCCTTAAGCCGAGACTGCTTAGCGCTGAGCCGACGCATATAGTAAAGTTTGGCTCTGCGTACCTTGCCGCGCCTGAGCACCTCTACACCTTGCAGCATAGGGGATTGGAAAGGAAAAGTGCGTTCCACGCCAACGCCGTAGCTCACTCTTCTTACAGTGAAACTCCCACCGTCAACGCCTTTCCTAATCCTAATTATCATTCCCTGAAAGTGCTGCAGGCGCTCCTTATCCCCCTCGATAGTCTTCAAGCTGAGCTTGACCGTGTCGCCGGGGGAAATTTGAGGGATATTTGGATTTATTTTAGGCTCGACAAATTCTCTGATATCCATTTCCTCTCCTCATCGCAAAGATTTACCTTCTTCAAAAAATAGGTCGGGGCGCCGTTTTGCTGTTCGCGAAATAGCCTCTTGATGCCTCCAACGGGCAATTTCTTCATGATTTCCCGAGAGTAAAACCGAAGGCACCGGCCAACCCCGATATATCTGAGGTCTGGTGTATTGGGGATACTCTAACAGCCCGCCAGTGTGAGAGTCGCTGTTCAATGATGTTTGTGAGCCAAGCACCCCTGGTATAAGTCTGACTATGGCATCGACCAGCACCATGGCGGCTGGTTCACCTCCGCTAAGGACATAATCACCAATGCTAATTTCATCAGTGGCTAAATGCTCATGCACCCTCTCATCTACTCCTTCATAATGGCCGCAGATTAACATAAGATGTGAATGAGAAGCTAGTTCCTGGGCAATTTGTTGGCTAAACAGCCTGCCTTGAGGGGTAAGCAGGATAATAGCTACTTTGCCTGGATTAATCTGTTGCTTCGTTGCCTCTATTGCCTCGAAGATAGGCTCAGGCTTGAGCACCATGCCAGGTCCACCTCCATAAGGGTAGTCATCAGCAGTATGATGTTTGTCATGTGTATGGTCACGGATATTATGGATCACAATATCAACTAACTCCTGCTCTTTAGCTCGCTTAACGATGCTCTGATTGAACGGAGAGACGAACATCTCGGGGAAAAGGCAGAAAATATCAATGCGCACCGGATTCCTCCAAGAAAAGCTTCTTGGGTTATCTTAACATACAGAGGGATGTTAAGAAAGTGTATGTGCTGGCTGACCACATAGGTAACACTGGGCTGTGGATTTTAGCAAGTTCTTTTTCAATATACTCTGCGGGAGCAAGATAGGCAAGAGACTGATGAGGGCGGTTGAAGTTATACTCAACAAGCCATTCGGTTAGCCGGGGATTGAGCTCTTCAGGGTCTAAAGATAGATTAGAGTTATAGAGCCATTCATACTCCAGGGTCT
>CAZQDF010000189.1:0-3686 GCA_964592065.1 uncultured Dehalococcoidales bacterium
AAAATCTACCCTTTGTGCCTTGGTAGACCTTGTTATCATTATATCACTTGGTGGGCAATTGATAGAATGTAGTCGTTCGCGTTATACCACGCATCGCGGTATTGCCGACGGAGGTGACAAAGCGCTAGGCTGTGCAATCTGCAGGCAGCCCGAGCCGGGGAAAATAGTCGCCCTCTGGGGAGGATAACCCCAGGGAATGTTGGCTCTTTAACATGGCACCTTTTCTTCTCCCAATTTCCTTATGAAGGTATCCCAATCTATTAATCCCGCCGACAGAGCATCCTCAATATCATGAGCAGCGTATGCGATAATATCAGCTAAGTTGACAATTTGTGCCTCTGCGCTTGGTTGTGGGCTATCCCAATACATAGAGACTTCATCCATAAGCTCATCGGGAATGCTAGATTTAATATCTTCTTGCTTGTCAAAGTATGTGCAATGCCTAAGTATCCCCTCCAATGTAGCATGTGTCAGGTTAAGCCCTTTGAAAGAAGCATATCTTTCTTCTAGGCTTGATACTATCCTGTATGATTGAACATTGTGTTCAAAGGATAATCCGTAGATAGCGACAAGTTCTTTTATCTTGTCACCTCCCACGTGACCGAATGGCGTATGACCTATGTCGTGTGCCAAGGCGATAGCCTCAGCCAAATCAGTATCTGCTTTCAAAAAAGATGCCAATGCTCTTGCTATTTGAGCAACTTCGAGAGTGTGTGTCAGTCGAGTTCTGTACAAGTCTCCTTCATGAATAACATATACTTGCGTCTTGTACTGTAGACGTCTAAAGGCAGTGGAATATAGAATCCTATCTTTGTCATGTTGGAAGGGTGTTCTCACATCTTTTGGATGAAGTTCATCCTTATACCTTCTCTTTGCAAATTCACTACACTTTGGGGTGGCAATTTTCCTCATGCGTCCTTCTCCACATCATTTGGTTTCCTGAACCCACATCCAAATTCATGCTGACCAAGCGTATAACATTTCGATTGCAATGCAAGCATTTGCCAGCTACTCAAGATAGAAATATTATGTAGGTCTACCATATACTACACAAAGCGCCCTAAAGTTCACCGTTTTCTCTGAACCAGACTACTGCATCAGCGATCGATTCCTTAGCGGGGCGAGGGGAGTAGCCAAGCTCACGGCGAGCCTTTGCTGAGCTTATCTTGGAATTGCTGGTAAGCACATCAATCGAGTATGAGGTAAAAAGAGGTTTGGTTTGGGTAAGGATATAATATGGAGTGGCAAGTTTTCCTACTGTTCTAGCCAACCACCCCGGTATTCGAGAAGTAGGTGCTTTTATCCCAGCTATCTCCTGCAGCATCAATAATAATTCACGAACAGTCACCTGCTCACCAGATAGAATATAGCTTTCTCCGGGTCTACCTTTCTCGCAAGCCAGTACTAATCCTTTTACCACATCGCGGACATCCACAAAATCATAGGCGCCATCCACATAGGCCTTCAGCTTGCCTTTTACTGAGTCAATAATGAGTTGTCCCATTTCGGATACATTATAATCGTAAGGGCCTATCACTCCCGTGGGACATACTATTACTGCATCAAGGCCCTGGTTTACCCCCTCCAGGACTTCCAAGCTAGCCTGAGCTTTAGATTTGGCATAATCTCCCCATGCATTATCGGGGTCAAATGGAAAGGTTTCATCAATAACTGTACCGTGGGGTGGTTCTTTAACCGCATGAATAGAGCTGGTGTAAATTAACCGTCGGACACCAGCTTTCAGGCATGTGGCCACTACTTTACGTGTTCCTATAACATTAACTTGATGTAAAAGCTCCCTTTTCCCAGGCAAGATTGATATGATTCCGGCAAGGTGGTACACAACCTCGCACCCTCTGAATGCTTGAATCAGAGAATCAAGTTGTCGAATATCCCCTTCAACGATATGAACATCTAATCCATCAAGTGGTGATACGTCTTCCCCTGAAGGAATGAGAACTCTAACCTTCTCATTTCTAGATAAGAGTTCACGAACAAGGACATTCCCTATGTGGCCTGTTGCGCCAGTAACCAGAATCATTTCATCAACCAGGGGTTTGGTATATTCATGAGAATTGTAAAAGAAATTTAATCGGTCTGAGGGTAATTGTCAACGGGCTTAAGGCTCACTATTTCGGATACGGGACAACCCGCTATGTTGTTCAACGAGGCAACAAAGCAAGCTCCTGTTACTTATGCATCTCTAAGTTAACTCATTCACCCACGGTTTATCTGCGAGCAAAGTCGCCCTCTGGGGAGGATAACCCCAGGGAATGTTGGCTCTTTAACATGCCCTCTTTTCGTTGACAAAGACACGGGAGCTGATTATTATAGCCATACTAAGGTTCAAGCGACGAGGTGATTAAGAGGAGGCAAAACAATGGTAGAACGAGCAACTCCAGATTATGAGGCATTAAAGGCAAGAGTCCGAGAGTTGGCTAAGGGGCCCGCAGATAGGGCAGCCATTGAAGCTAAGCTCAGAAAGCTATCTCAAGATGGTATACCCAAAAAGGTGCTCACCCCGGATGAGATTATTGCCCACAAAGAAGAGATTCTGGAGCGGGTTCAGAGGAGAGCGGAGGAATATGAACAGGTTAGTCAGAGCTGTGCCAAAAGTGCCGCTTTAGCCGTGATGGAGGAGTTTGGATTAGGCAATATCGAAATTATAACAGCACTCTCAGCTTTTCCTGGCATTGCCCTCACCGGTGAGACTTGTGGGGCAGTATCTGGAGGCTTAATTGCCTTGTCTTCCTACTTTGGTCGAGATGACCTCTTAGACTTCGCTGCTAATGCCCGGCTATATGGCAAGAGCCGAAAGTTTATATCTCTGTTTGGAAAAGAGATAGACACCACCAAATGTCATGACATCCACAAAGATGTGGTCTTTGGCCGATATTATGACGTATCAGATGCCAAAGAAGGCTATCCTGCGTTCGTAAAGGACAAAGGCTTCGAAAAGTGTGCCTTACCACCAGGGATAGGTGCTCGACTTGCTGCCCAGATTATCATTGAAGACATGGAAAAGGCAAAGGGACCCTGATCTGACCTTTGCTATGTAAATCAAATCACAAAAACCCTACCAAACCAGAATAGCCACCTTTCTCAAAAAGCTTGAAGACGCGGCGCATAAAGCAGTTAGTGGCCAGAAACCATCACTTCATCCACAACTACCACGACCAAGTCATCATCGTAGGAGACCAAGCCAAGAGCTGCGTTTTTGACAAAGCCGCCTTGCTTAGTTCAACGCAAGACAGGAGTGGGAGCAACTACTACCCTAGCCGACCCATGAGTCAGAAGCTGGGGACTACTCTGCCGCTTTAAATCTATCTTCACTTAGACAAATGCCGTCACCCAACATAGCCCTATCTTTCAAGGAGTACCTCGATCACCTTGCCAGGTAATATTAAGCCATTTTGCGCATTGTTGAGTTTAGACTCGATTGCCGATGGGGGACGGCCAACTAATGTTATCGCTGAAACACAATTCGACAAAATCTATCCCCTTTGAACTGAGTTTGGCAAGCTGAGAAAGTACATCCCATCATGAATCCCTGCCTATGTGGAATATAATTACAACTTTGGAAAGAGAAACAATACTAGGATAGCAGACCGTACAAAACTCTGCCCATTGCACATTCCGCCCTATTGTGCAATTAGGTAACAAATCAAGCTTTCATGCAACGGCAA
>CAZQDF010000190.1:0-3685 GCA_964592065.1 uncultured Dehalococcoidales bacterium
CTTTTTTTGAGGCAACGATACCACTTTCGGTAACAATAATTATGACGCAATTCGGAGGATTGACAACTCCTTTATAACTGCTCTACACTTAACTTAAATACTAGTTGCAAGGCTGGAAAGGAGATAATGGTTCAAGTTTTTTGCCGCTAGGTGTAGTTTAACGCTTCTGAAAACAAAAGGAGGTAGTTTACATAATGAAAGTTGCAAGTTTTAGAAATCATGCTGGGGGGATGTATATCGGTGTTAAGGTAGGAGATAATATTGCTGACCTAACAGCAGGCTTGGAAAAGTACCTTGTCGAGGAGGCTGGCACTGACCCAGAATGTGCCATAGATGTGGCTAGCGAAAGAATGCCAACATCCATGCTGGACTTAATCCAAAGAGAAGAGGAAGGGCAAGCAGATTTACAATTAACAGTCGCATATATTAACAAGATTGCCGAAAAGGGAAAGTCCCTATTCTCTCCTTCTGGGGAGAAGATCATGTATGGTTTTGAGGAGGTGGCATTGTTAACGCCAGTTCCTCAAATGTACGGTAGTGTCTTTAATATGGAATATAATTACCCCGCGTACGAGAAGGTATACGGCACTATCCCTCCGGATGATGGTGCAACAGCTATGTTTATGATGAGCCCTGAAACCATAACTGGTCCTGGGGCTGATATCAAATGGCCAGCCACAGCCACAGAGGTTACATCCGCAGTAGAATTAGGCATTATCATTGGCAAGACTGGAAAGCGTATCTCTCAGGCTAAAGCCCTTGATTATATCTTCGGTTACACAGTGGTTAACGATATAACTGGGATAAGTATGTTAAGGGGAATGGGACCAGGCAGACTTTGCTTGCCAAAGGCGTTTTACTTTACCAGGGCAATGACGATGGACACTTTCCAGCCTGTTGGACCATTTATAGCTCTGAAGGATGAGATTCCTGACCCACAAGATGTGGGAGCTGAGCTGAAAGTGAATGGTAAAGTTGTATCCAAGGGGAATACCAAGGATATGCGGTGTTCAGTGGCAAGATTGATAGAATTCCTATCTCAGGATATCACCTTAGAAGCTGGGGACCTGATCTCGACTGGCGCCATAGGAACGCTGGAATTTTTGCCTGAAGCTCCTGTAAAAGTTGGCGATGTTATTGAAGCTGAAATAAAGAAGATTGGCGTTTTACGTAATGGTGTTGTCGCCTGACGGAAAATAATTCATAATCGCTGCCATTTTAAAGAAAAAGGGAGATATGCATAAAATGAAACTTGGTAGTTTTAAAAATCACAGTGGGGATATTCGTATCGGGGTTAAGTTCGATGAACAGCTAGTGGATTTAACGGCGGCCTTTGAGAAATATCTAGTGGAGGAGTGCGGTGTCAACCGCCAGTTCGCACTAGAAGCATCCGATACCCGAATGCCAACTTCTATGCTTGATTTACTTCGCAGAGAGGAAGAGGGATGGGCGGACTTAAGCGCTGTTTACTCTTACATTCGCAATATAATGAAAAAGAATCAGGTCTTGTTCTCTCCTAGTGGAGACAAGATTAATTATGGGTTAAAAGAGGTGAGATTGCTCACCCCGGTCCCACAGACATATAGAATTTTCAATATCGGGGTGAATAGCGATGTCTTTGCCAGGATGGAGAACGTTACCCCGCCTGAAAAGGGGTATACTTGCATGTTCAAGAAAACGCCACGCTGCCTAATAGGACCTGAGGATGAGATAAAGTGGCCAGCATCGTCGAAAGAAGTTCCTGCAGAAATAGAACTCGGCGTTATTATTGGGAAGACCGGAAAAGGTATCTCACAAGCCAACGCACTTGACTATGTTTTCGGCTATGTGGTATCGAATGATGTAACAGCAATGGACGTGATAACAAAGGCACATTTTGGGCCAGGGAGTGAAGCTCTGCCCGCAGCCTATTATATTACTCTGTGCAAGTGTCCTGACACTTTTGAAGCTGTAGGGCCATTTATTGTAACCAAGGATGAGATTCCTGACTGCCAGAATATCAATGGGGAAGTCAGGGTCAATGGCGAGCCTAAGACCAGGGGAAATACAAAGGATATGAGAGTGGAAGTAAGGAGGCTGATAGAATTCCTGTCTGCAGATATGACCTTTTATCCAGGGGACTTAATCTCATCTGGAGGTATGGGAACGGAGGAGTATCCGCCGCATGCCTTCCTTAAACCTGGGGATGTGGTTGAAGCAGAGCTTGAGAATATTGGTGTCTTAAGGAACTATGTTGTTGCTTGATGAGATATTCGAGCGATAGCCTTGGTCTCAGGTCAGGTAATAATCAAGGAAACGAAGGCCCGAGGGGCGCTAACTATTGGTATCGCCCTCGCTTAGGGCACAACCTCGGAAGACAAAGCAAATTCGCCAGGAAGAAACAGAGATAACCAAGAGCCTTATGAGCTTTCCTTTCGTTCCTCCTGTATCCTTAATATAAACTCGGCGGCTAAACGGGCAGCTTTGCCACATACCTTGCTACATAACTCATAGGCGCCCGCCTTCACAAATTTGTCATACTCGTCCGGGTCGGTGGTATCAAATACACGCCCCAGCCCTACATCTCGGATATCAAAACAGCGAACATTCCCAACTTCTTTTTCGAACTTACGATAATATTGCTTACCCAGTGCCATAGCTGCTTTGATGTCATCCAACTCCGCTTCCTCTAGCTTGCCCGGGAAAAAAACCATGCCTATCGCCATCAACCCACCAAGTAACGCGGCACAAGTATTGCGTGTCTGGGCGATCCCACCAGACAGCGGCAAAACCCCTTTCAAAATCAAATCTGCGCTTGCTTTATCTCCCAGCTCAAAGTACTCCATCAAAGCTGACAGTGTACAACGCCCGCAACCGTGAACTTCCCTCTCACATTTCGATGCCGCCTCCGCAACCTTGTTTAGAAACTCCTCTTTGGGTAACTCTTTCGCCATAGTCAATCTCCTCTCTTCATTAAGATTCGCAATACGCTGCAACTATTTCTAGAAAAGGTAGGTCAGCCCACCACTAATAACAATGGTGGCTCCTGAGACATATCCGGCAGCCTCAGAAGCCAAGAAAACAACTACTCTGCCGACATCTTCGGGGGTTCCAAAGTGCCCCAAGGGTATTGATTTGAGCTGTGCTTGTCGTACTTCAGGCATATCACGGTAAAGCTCAGCACTGAGTGGTGTTTGAATACGACCAGGAGCAACGGCATTCACGCGGATATCATATTTACCCAACTCTACTGCCATGGTCGTTGTGAAGTTAGTAATCCCTGCTTTAGCCGTTCCATATCCCACTACTGACGGCCAGGGAACTCTGTCTGCAAGAGAGGATATATTGACAATGCTGCCTTTCTTCTTTTGGTCAATTATTACTTTAGTAAAAGCCTTAGTACATAGGAAACTGCCCTTTAGGTTTATATTTATAATACTATCCCAGAAGTCCTCGCTTGCTTCCAGAAATGGCATCCCACCCCTTACCCCAAGGATACCGCCAACATTATTGACAAGAATATCAATAGTGCCGAATTCCTGCAGCGTTTGTTGCACCATATTATCTACCTGTTCGCTCCTTGTAACATCGGTGACAACTTTAAATGCCCTATTACCCATAGCTTTAATCTCATTTACTGTGGTCTCAGCTCTCTCCGAATTTATCTCAGCAATAACCGCACCAGCACCTGCCTTAGCCATCTCTA
>CAZQDF010000191.1:0-3681 GCA_964592065.1 uncultured Dehalococcoidales bacterium
ATTGCCTAGCTACAGTTAGGTGTTTAAAGGCTCTAGGAGTGGAGATTCATAAAAGGGGGCCTAAGAACTTTCCTACTTTATTAGTTGCGGGAATTGGTGAAAGTGGCTTTAAGGAAGCCGAGGATGTGCTCGATGCCGAAGATAGCGGCACTACTATGCGTCTTCTTGGAGGCCTCCTTTCCAGCCAGCCTTTTCTATCTATCGTTACTGGTGATGCCTCCCTTCGTTCCCGTCCCATGGGGAGGCTGATTGAGCCATTACGCTTTATGGGCGCTGAAATTTGGGGAAGGGGGAAGGATTCCTTTGCCCCTTTGGTTATTAGGGGACGAAAGCTACACGGCATAGAGTTTTCCTTGCCTGTTCCCAGTGCTCAGATTAAATCGGCGATCCTATTGGCTGGCCTTTTCGCTCAGGGCAACACTATTTTGCATCAGCCTATTCCCTCGCGAGACCATACCGAGCGATTGCTTAAACAGATGGGAGCTAGGCTTGAAAGCGATGGAGGTTTGATCTCTCTAGCGCCTTTGAGCAACCCCTTATCTCCCCTCAGTTTTCGTATCCCTGGCGACATTAGCTCAGCAGCCTACTTCCTAATTGCTGGGGCTATCCACCCCAATGCTAGGATAATCATGAGAAATTGTGGAATTAATCCCACACGAACAGGAATTATAGATGTTCTTATTGCTATGGGGGCTACTATTAAAATAGAGAATGAGAGATGGGAAGCTGGTGAGCCATTAGCCGATATTATGATAGAATCTAGTAACTTAAGAGGGGTTGAGGTTGGTGGCGATATCATCCCTCGCCTCATTGACGAGATCCCCGTGCTAGCTGTAGCTGGCTGTGTAGCTAAGGGTAAAACCGTGATTCGAGATGCGAGTGAGTTACGGGTAAAGGAATCGGATAGGATTGCTGCTTTGTCAAATGAACTTTCTAAGATGGGTGCTGAAGTTGAGGAATTGCCCGATGGCATGGTCATCCACGGTGGGAAAGCTCTATCGGGCACGGTGGTTGACAGTCATTCTGACCACCGGCTAGCAATGAGCTTAGCCATAGCTGGTTTGATAGCCAAGGGAGAAATAAGCATGGACCATGCCCAGGTAGCAGAGGTTTCCTATCCTGATTTTTGGCAGGATTTGCTAACCTTGCGAGTAAAGCAAAACAAGGTGAAGTAAAGAATCCCTCATCTAACCTCTCCCTCAAGAGGGGCAGAATAAGGTGAGGGTAACATTGGAGGGTAATATGGCTACGGAACTGGTTCATATAGGTTTTGGTAATGTTATAGCTGTCAATAGGGTGATTACTTTCCTCTCTGTAAACCAGCAACCGGTCAAACGTCTCCTCAAGGAATCAAGAGAGAAAGGACTCTTAATTGATGCTACTCATGGCAGAAAAGCCAAGGCTGCTATTCTCTTTGACACTGGCCATATTGTATTGGCTCCTGTGACAGCAGAAACTATCGCTCATAGATTAACCACTGCCTCCGAGCCAATTGAGGAAAAAATTGAACCGTGACGCATCTAGCCGAAGTAACGTTATTGCAAGCAAAGCGAAGCAATCTCGCAGTGAAGGGTATCAGTCCTTACTCATTGTCCTTTCTGGGCCATCGGGTGTAGGCAAGGATGCTGTGCTTGCTAGAATGAGGAAGCTAGGACGCCCCTTCCATTATGTTGTTACTGCCACTACGCGCCCTCAGCGCGCCAAGGAGAAAAATGGGATAGATTACCACTTTTTATCTCAGGAAGAATTTCAGCAAATGATAGACAAGGAACAGCTTATAGAATGGGCTAAGGTCTATGGCAATTACTACGGTGTACCCAGAGATGAAATAGCTCGAGCTCTATCCAAAGGGGTAGATGTGATAACGAAGGTAGACGTTCAGGGCGCTGCCACTATTAAAAAAATCTTGCCTCAGGCAGTGTTTATTTTCCTCATGCCACCTTCGATGAAGGACTTGGAACTACGTCTAAAACAGCGCCACAGCGAGTCTTCAGATGACTTGGCTCTAAGGTTGGAGAGGGCTAAAGGGGAAATAAAAAGCCTACCGTTATTTGATTATATAGTAACAAGCTACCAAGGCAAACTTAATGACGTTGTATCCCAAATTGATGCTATTGTTGCCGCTGAAAAGTGCCGCGTTGAGCCAAGAGTTGTCAAGCTTTGATTTCCTAGCTTGGCTTGGTAGAGGATATACTTACTTTATGAAGCTTCAAAGTCCAAGTTTAAGCGCTTTGGGCACCCACTAGATGCTAGCAGCTTAAGGACAACCTGCGAAGTGTATAAGCAATTGCAAGGCAGATTTGCCTGAACGTCAATTAAGAGCAGTGGCTTTCATTGAGATAGATAGATTTGGTAAAATTTGCTTAGATAAACAAAGATGTCTATGAAAGTATACCTTCTGGCTGTGAGCCAACTGGAGGAGGGAATCCGTGCCTATTTACGAATTCGTCTGTCAAAATTGCCATAGAAAGGCAAGCTTTTTAGTAAGGGATATTACCGCTTCCTTTACCCCTAAATGCTCATTCTGTGGTAGTCCCAAGCTGTCCCGTGCTATTTCGAGCTTCGCTTACCACAAATCATTGCAGACCATATGGGAAGAGAGTGGAGAACCAACAATGCATCCCAGCGCTGATTATTACAAGGATCCTCGTAATATTGGTCGCTGGGTAGAGAAAAAGTTTCAAGAGATGGGAGAAGAGCTCCCACCTCAAATTCAAGGGAATATACAAGCGGCTAGGGAGGGTATGTTACCTGAGCCGCTGAAGGATTTACAAAATGCCTCTCCAACCGCTGCGTATCATTGATGCCAACCTCGATAGGTCAAGCGAAGGTTTGCGCTTTCTGGAAGACGTCGCTCGTTTTCTTCTCAATGACACTACACTGAGCCAACAGTTAAGGGTTATGCGTCATGATTTAGCCAACAAGACTAAGCCACTACGTGCAAAGCTCTTATCTCAAAGGGACTCGGAACATGACGTTGGCGCTGGCAGAGAAAATGCCATTGCGAGTGAAGTGAAGCCATCTCAACAGGACTTGTCTGGCTTGATTACAGCTAATGCTAAAAGAGTAGAGGAATCTCTGCGTGTGGTAGAGGAGCTAGCTAAATTGCCAGAGATAAGTTCAATACTGGATTCAGCCAAATTTGAGCAAGCAAGATTCATCCTTTATGCCTTAGAGAAAGAATTGGTTTCCAGAATA
This sequence comes from uncultured Dehalococcoidales bacterium, assembly GCA_964592065.1. Classification (GTDB taxonomy): domain Bacteria; phylum Chloroflexota; class Dehalococcoidia; order GIF9; family AB-539-J10; genus JAFGBN01. Next base: position 3,199 of record CAZQDF010000191.1, read on the forward strand.
TTACGTCAAGACAAAATAAAATGGCTAACAGGACTTTACGCTATTCTGGATAGGCAAGTCTTGGCTGGCAGGAACGAACTGGATGTTGCTAGCCAAATTATCAGTGGAGGGGCCAAGATAATCCAGCTTCGTGATAAACAAGGCAGCAAAGCAGAGTTGCTGCCTATAGCCCAAAAACTTAGAAACCTTTGCGTTGAATCAGGTGTTCTATTTATAATAAATGATCATCTTGACCTAGCATTGGCTGTTGATGCCGATGGGCTGCACATTGGCCAAAGAGATTTGCCCTTGCCTGCCATCCGAAAGGAATTGCCCATAGATAGAATAGTTGGCTGTTCTATTAGCACGGTGTCTCAGGCAATAAAGGCACAAAATGAGGGAGCGGATTATATTGCTGTGGGCTCTATATTTCCGACAACAACTAAAAAGGAGGCTACTCTAGTGGGGATAGATAGGCTCAAGGAAGTCAAACAGGCAGTATCT
>CAZQDF010000192.1:0-3676 GCA_964592065.1 uncultured Dehalococcoidales bacterium
GATGTTCCTCGATGTAATCTGCATCCGGAGCAAAACTATCGATAAGTTCGTGGGATAGTGTTTCCTGTTTAATATAGTCAGCGAAATCAACCATTACTCGCCTAACCGGCTCTTCTGCCTGATAATAGGTGATGATGTGGTCAGTAATGTCAAACTGGGCGGTGCGACGCATATTCTGGAGATAGCGCACAACTTCTCTACTCGTTCCTTCAGCTATCAAATTTGGAGTCAATTCAGTATCTATCGCCACCCAATATCTGTCATCGCTAGCTACACTGTAACCTGGCACATCTGAAGGGAATGCTGCTAGCTCTTTCACGAAGTCTATCCTGAGTGCTCTGGTATTCTTCGCTTCGCTCAGAGTGATAAATTCCTTGACATTTATCTCCTCCGTTATTTCAGCAGCAAACCTGTTCAAAGCTCTCTTCTCCTCTTTAGAGCCTATCTTGACTATAAATCTTCCTAGAGGCTGGCGTATTTTGATTCCTGCCTTAGCCCGCGCTGCTCTGCCCAAGCTGGATATTTTCCTGGCTAGCTCAACATCGTCATTTAGCTTATTATCAATTTTAGTTTCATCGGCTACAGGGAAATTGGTCAAGTGCACACTCTCCTCAGCTTGAGATTCTTCGCTTAGCTCAGAACCAGAGCACACCAGATTTTGATAAAGCTCTTCAGCAATAAATGGTACGAAGGGAGCCAAAAGTTGGGACAATATTACCAAGCATTGATGTAGTGTAGTGTATGCTGCCAATTTAGCAGCATCATTCTCACTTTTCCAGAATCGACGGCGAGACCGTCTCACATACCAATTGGAGAGATTGTCTACAAATTCCTCAATTTTGCGCGTTGCCAAAGTGGGGTTGTAGTTGTCCATTATCTTGGTCACCTCGACTATGAGACGATTAAGCTCTGAGACAATCCAGTTATCGAGCTCAGTAAGGAAAATTGTTTCGCGGAGCTTATCCTGAGTGAGATTCTTCGGCCGCTTCTCTCCCGCAGAGTAATGGGAAGTCAGGAGCTCGCTATGACCTGGAGGTTGGGGAACAAAGTGATCAATGTTAGCATAGAGGGTAAAAAAGGAATAAGTATTCCACAAAGTAAGAAGGCTTTTTCGCAAGGTTTCAGCGACCATCTGCACGGAGAACCTGTGATTATCTCCCCCGGGAGCAGCAACCAACATGTACCACCTAAGGGCATCAGCACCATAGCTATTGAGCACTGTCTCGGGGTCAATTACATTGCCCTTTGATTTGCTCATCTTCTCGCCCTGGGCATCAACAACATGTCCCAAGCAAATGACATTCTTAAAGCAAGGTTGCCCAAAGAGCAAGGTAGCTAAGGCGTGTAAACTGTAGAACCAACCACGAGTCTGATCGACAGCTTCACAAACAAAATCCGCGGGAAAATTCTGCTCAAACTCATCCTTATTCTCAAAGGGATAATGCCATTGAGCCACAGGCATGGCTCCCGAATCAAACCAGCAATCAATCACTTCGGGAACGCGCTGCATCTCGCCACCACATTTAGGACAAGCGAAGGTAACTTCATCCATATAAGGACGATGCAAGTCTAGGGGTATGTTCAAACCACTGAAATTTGACTTTGCCTTCAACTCATCAATACTACCAACACACTCATAATTGCCGCAAGAGGAGCAATGCCAAATATTGAGCGGAGTCCCCCAATACCTCTCCCGAGAAAAAGCCCAGTCAACATTGTTCTTCAGCCAATCGCCAAAACGACCATGCTTGATATAATCGGGATACCAATTTATCTCAGCATTAGCCGAAATCAGCCTATCTTTCATCGACGTCGTCTTGATATACCAGGCCGGCTTAGCATAATAGAGAAGAGGCGACTCACATCTCCAGCAGAAAGGATAGGTATGGTGAATTTTCCCGCTGCGAAAGAGAAGCCCCCTCTTCGCCAAATCCTCAAGAATCAGCGGGTCAGCATCTTTGACGAACTTGCCCGCACCCGGCAAATCCCGCTTTTGCCGTGCCCCTCCAAGAATTACTGGGGTGCTACTTTTCTGAATATAGTCTCTCATCTTGGGCGTAAGACCCGTTACTAGGTCAGTCGTTACCATTCCATTCAACCCCACAGTGTGAATGAGTGGCAGGCCCTCCTTCTCTCCTACCGCGAAGTCTATCTCACCGTATGCAGGGGCTATATGGACAATCCCTGTGCCATCTTCCATGGAGACAAAATCACCTTCTATGACTCGATAAGCTGGCTTGTCTTCTGCACTGCGGAAGATGTCCACCTTATATAAGGGTTCATAATGCACTCCAACTAAATCTTCCCCGATTACCTTCTCCACCACCTTATAGCCATCCAGCCCCACTGCACCAAGCAAAGCCGAGGCTAAAATAAGATACTCTTTATCTGACTCCACTACTACATATTCGGCATCAGGAGACACTGCCAGAGCTGCATTGCCTGGCAGTGTCCACGGCGTGGTTGTCCAGGCTAAGAAATAGGCAGGCTTGAGCTGGAAACTGCTAATTAAAGGCTCAAGAGGGGTCGCTCTGACCGAACCCCGCTCGAGCTTGAACTTTATGTAAACTGAAGGATCCTCGGCATCATCTTTATAACCCAGAGCTACTTCGTGAGAACTAAGGGAAGTGCCACATCTAGGGCAATATGGCGTTACCTTATAACCCTGATAAATCAAGCCTTTATCCCATAGTTTTTTCACTACCCACCAACCCGATTCAATATACTTATTGTCCAAGGTCACATAGGGATGTTCCATGTCTAGCCAACAGCCAATACGCTCAGTCATAGCCTCCCACTCTTTAATATAGCTGAAAGCGCTCTCGCGACACTTCTGGTTGAACTGAGCCACTCCATACTTCTCAATCTGAGCCTTGCTAGTGAAACCAAGAGAGTTCTCCACCTCCAATTCCACAGGCAATCCATGTGTATCCCATCCTGCCTTGCGTGGCACATGGTAGCCTTTCATCGTTTTATATCTACAAATAATGTCCTTGTATAGTCGAGATAACACATGATGAACTCCAGGACTGCCATTAGCCGTGGGCGGGCCCTCATAAAAGGTATAATGAGGAGCTTTTTCCCTAGCCTCAATGCTCTTGTCAAAAATTTGGTGCTCCTCCCAGAAGTGGAGGACGCCCTCTTCCATCCGAGGAAAGTCTATTTTGCTATTTACTTTTCGGAACATAAATTAAATTTGCCTCAGTAGAATAACTACCTTTCTGTTCTCACCTTCACCTATACTATGAGTTGTCACATCAGGATTATCAGTCAAAGTCAGATGAAGAATACGGCGTTCACCAGGTGGCATAGGCTCCAAAGCAATAGCACGGCGTCTCAGCTTTACTTGTTCCGCTAGATGCAAGGCTAATCTCTGCAAAGATTCCTGGCGGCGCTTTTTATACTCAGCAATATCAACACTTAACGGCAACCACGCTTTCAACTGTCCAGCTACTATGAGCTTAACGATATATTCCAAGGAAGCCAGAGTTTGACCTCGACGGCCAATCAAGATGCCCAAATCATCACCTTCAATGTTCAAAGCTATAGGTATCTCTTCGGATAATACCTCGACCCTCCCTGTCACTCCCATTAGTCCAAGCAATGTATCCAAAACTTCCGTAGCTACTCCAGCTACATCCTTTTCTTTCGGAGTCAATGGCTTCACTTGGATTAG
>CAZQDF010000193.1:0-1717 GCA_964592065.1 uncultured Dehalococcoidales bacterium
GATTTGTGACGCAACAACACCCTTTTCGGTAACAGTTTATTTTGACGCAACACGGAGCCCTAAGTTATTAACAGGATGTGCCATTTATGATATATTACACATTACTGCTAACGCCAAACGAAGTAGCTGGAGAATTGAAGATAACTGGTGTTAAAGCTTACCCGCTTGTGCAGACACTTGGGAGCATGTCTTTCGGCTTTTCTCAAGGCTGGATAAATACCAGACAGACAACAATTGTTATTATCTCCACTGATGAGGGTATTGAGGGCGTGGGTGAATCCTTTGGCCCGACCAGAGCTATAGCTGAAGCTGTTGAGAGTTACTGTGCGCCCATGATTTTGGACAAAGACCCCTTTGATAACTCTGTCATATGGGATACGGTCTATGGGTACTTGAGGATGAACTCCCAGAAAGGGATATTGATTGAGGCTCTAAGTGCTATCGATATTGCTCTTTGGGATATTAAGGGTAAGGTGGTTGGCTTACCAGTGTATAAACTTCTGGGAGGAGCGTACAGGGACAAGGCTCATGCTTACGCTACTGGCCTATACAGGCCAAATGTCAAAAATGTGAAGGATGCTCTAGTGGAAGAAGCGCTGGGTTATAAGAGAGATGGCTTCTTTGCCATGAAATTGAAGATTGGGCACGTGTCACCTGAAGAAGACTTAGACATCCTCAAAGCCATCAGAGAAGCTGTAGGCAGTGACATAAAGCTCATGGTTGATGCTAACTGTGCCTATGATGCCACTGAAGCCATCAGCTTAGCCAAGCAGATGGAGCAATGTGATGTTTATTGGTTTGAGGAGCCAGTTCCGCCGGAGGATATCGAGGGCAGCATCGAGGTAAAGAATAATACGAACATTCGCATAGCTGGAGGAGAATGTGAGTGCACTCGCTATGGCTTCCGAGAGCTTATCACGCGGCGCGCAATGGATATTCTCCAGCCCGATGTTTGCATCGCTGGTGGATTCACTGAGGTGCAAAAAATAGTAGCTATGGCGAGTGCTTGGAATATGCAGTGTATTCCGCACGTTTGGGGAACGAATGTAGCTATAGCTGCTGCGCTACATTGCTATGCAGCAATACCTAACATACCCGGTAAGATAAATCCGCCAGAACCTTGCTTCGAGTACGATCGCTCGCCAAATCCTCTCCGTGAAGACGCAACATATGAGAAATTTGTACTCCAAAATAGCTATATCGATATTCCACAGAAACCTGGCCTTGGTGTTACTGCGAATATTGATTTTTTGAGAGCAAAGGCGATGTGACCAGAATTTGCAAATAGGAGTAGACCTGTGTTCGTAGCGGTCAATAGAGCTAAACCGCATCTATAATAGACGATGGATATTCATAGTCGTTTGAAGAGGATTTAGGGCTTAACGCCACACTTGCATGGAAAGTTGAAGGAAACATTTATCTCGGTCAATGAAGGTAAATATCCTTTGTCAATATAAATTAGTATAATTGAAGGAGTTGGTATGACAGATATTATAGTACCTATCAAACAAGTCCCTGACATGGAGCGGGTGAAATTCGACACCGAGACAGGTACGGTGAACAGAAGCTCAGCGTCGGGAGAAATTAATCCATTTGATTTAAATGCCTTAGAGGCAGCAGTTCAAATAAAGGAGAAGCTAGGTGGTACAGTGACCACGATAAGCATGGGTCCTCCGCAAGCGGAATCAGCCCTGAGGGATGCTCTATCCAGAGGAGC